>JBLIKQ010000043.1:0-18384 GCA_047635475.1 Porticoccaceae bacterium | reverse complement strand
GAAGGAAGTTGGCTGGACGTAAAAGGCTCTACAATACTTTTAAAAGGGAATTTATCGGCTCGGCTTTTTAGGCAAAATCAAGTTGCTGAGGAAATTGAGAAGGGAACAAACCTGAGTTATATCAAATAAAAAAGCCGAAACATTTATGTTTCGGCTTTGAAGAGCGAAAGACGAGGCTCGAACTCGCGACAACCAGCTTGGAAGGCTGGAGCTCTACCAACTGAGCTACTTTCGCATTAACAGGATGCAAAGATAGAAAATAATCTATCCAACGCAAGTTTTTCTATTAATAAAAAAGAGAATATCTGAAAAAGGATGATTCAATCTTTTTTAAAGTTAAAATAAAAAAGCCAAAACATAAATGTTTTGGCTTTAAAGAGCGAAAGACGAGGCTCGAACTCGCGACAACCAGCTTGGAAGGCTGGAGCTCTACCAACTGAGCTACTTTCGCATTACTAGTCGCAAATATAAATCATAACTTGGCTTTGAAACAAGTTTTTTCCGCGAAAATTTTAAGGAAAAACGATGTTTAATTCTAACCGTTTTAAAATTAAATTGTTACAGCTTTATTATTTAACGCCAATCCGTATTCCAACGAGAAAATGATAGTCCTAGGGGAAACGGCAATGCCGCAAAACCGCACCCAAGGAACAGATTTTTTTTATAATACCAAAAAAACTTCTATTAAAATTGTTGGTTCGCTCTACAGGAAGGCCTGAACAACCCAACCTTTTTCTCAATTTTTTATTGTTTTGGATAAATAAATTAGAAACATACTTCCCTCCATGAATATCAACAGCTCTTTGTCTCGCATTACTATTTATACCTTTTTCCAAACTATCTAATTTTAGAAACTTTACGTGTTTCACGGTATAAATTTCACCCGTGCATAAAACCCACGACTACTTTTAAAAGATTGTAGTATATTTGAAAAACTGCTTGCAAACTCGTTCCCAGTATTTCTCACATGAGCGACTAGAGAGCTGTATAAAATGATATTTGTGGTCAAGTCAATTACCCAAAGTCTTTTAGTGTTAGATGACATACTAAAATCAATCAGTGTCAATATGTTTTTCTAATTAAACCTTTTTCTCTTCGAAGATGAAAACCCTTCGAGGCTTCTGTGAAACTCTCTATTTTAGGCAAGGCAAATTTATTGGAATTCAAGTTGTTTTAAACAATTTCCTCGTTCGTTTCAGAACTTGCTTTTATTACTTTAGAAATTTCAGTTCCCTTTAGATTATTTGCGTCAGAAAAAAATAAGTTGTTCAAAAAGAACCAGAAAAATAATAACAATACGGCGAGATATATTTTATAGAACATTGTTTTTTAGTGCTTTATGTATTTTAAAAGTACAGAAAAAATCCTTAATCAAAGACTGAAAATAAAAATTTAAGGTGTTTTTAACCATTACGCCATCCATTTTGAAAAAATAAAAACATTTCAAAACCTTACTATTAATTTTATTTAGTGCTACAAGTTATTGTCATAAAAAAAGCCCCTTTTGCGAAGCCTATAACGGATAAAATTACAATCGACGGTAAAATAAACTAAAGTGTTTGGGCTGCAGATACTGAAACAGCTTCAAAGTTCGTCATTTTTGAACCCGACAATGGGAAACCTGTCAGTGAAGATAAAAAAATAGAAGTGAAGGTTTTATATGACAATGATGCTATTTATTTTTCAGCTCTATTGTATGACAATGAGCCCCATAAGATTTAAAGAGAAATCACCAAAAGAGATGTTTTTGGAATTTCTGATCATTTTTCAGTCTCGATTAATGGGTTTAACGATTGCCAAATAGATTATACCTTTTATGTACCTGCAGCTGAAGTTCAGATGGACTGTTTGGCAACAAAAGACGGTGAAGATTATTTGTGGGATACCATATGGGATAGTAAAGTTTCCCTAACCGACTTCGGTTGGGTGGTAGAAATGAGAATTCCCTGTGCCTCCTTGCGCTTATCTAAATCCCACAAACAAACTTGGGGATTGACCTTTATGCTAGAAATAAACGCGATGTCCAAAAATACACTTGGAATCGTGTTGACACTAAAAATGGCTCTGTCAACGCCCAAGCAGTGATTATTGAAGGAATAGAAAACAGAAAGACACCAACTTGCCTCTTCGTTATACCCTATACTTCCTTCTATTATCAGCAAAATGAATTGGGCTCCGATAAAACTTTCAAAGCCGAGCTTGCTATTAAATACAGAATTAATGGTTCGTTTACATTGGATGCTATTTTAGTCCCTGATCCTGGCCAAACAAACTTTGACAACGCTATTTTCAACCTAGAACCTTTTGAACAATTACAGGATGAAAATAGGCCTTTTTTTTACCGAAGGAACCAATTTATTTACTATTGGAAATCTGTTCTACTCACCCAGCATAGGTAGTTTACCGAGTTCTTTTCCTGAAGCTACAACTAATGAAGAAATCATGAACTACCCAAGCACCGTTGACTTAATCAGTGCGATAAAAATATCTAAACGAACAGAGGGCGAAGTAGGAATTAGTTTCTTGAATGCCATCACTGAAAAAATCTATGCTACGATTAGGAATACAGAAACTGATGAATACAAAAAGGAAGTAATAGAACCTTTGACCAACTATAACGTATTGGTTTTTGACCAACGTTTTAAGTAAAACTCATCAGTTTCTTTTGTACCAACAAATACAACTCGAAATGCTAGGTTTAGAAATGCTAATGTATCCGCTGCATTGTTTGACCTAAGCACTAAGGCTAATTCCTATAGTTTATATGGCGATATCAAGTACAGCGCAGTTAATGACATCGAAGATTATAACAGCATAAAAACCTCATTGAATTTCGCAAAAACAAGCGGAAAATACAGATCTAAGCTGTCACGAAAGTACATTTCTAAAAACTATGATGTAAATGACCTTGGAATCCTGTTTTATACCAATTATCATAGTACATATGCCAATGGGAGTTATAAAATTGTAAACCCAACCAAGATTTTCAATGCATTTAGAAGTGTGCAGGAACTAAATTTAGAAGTGCAAAAGACAACTGGAAAGACTTAAGAAGCTTATCACAAGACTTACGTTACAGCAACCACGTTTAAAAACAATTATGTTGGATTTGCTTTTTCTTTAAACCATTTGGAGCGATTTGATTTTTTCGAGTGTCATGTATACGAACGCTATTTATACCTCCCTACAAGCGTTATAGCATATGCTGCATTTGTTACCAATCAAAATAATTCTTTTAACTTTAAAGTTAAAACCGTAATAACTAAATTTGCCACATACCAAATAATCAATTATTTGCTTAACGGCAGCGTAAAATACCGGTCCAACATAAACTCTCTCTAGCTTATGATTTTAAATACACACATAGGTTAAATCATAGAGGCTAGGTGGGATTTAATAATACTGACATAATTTTAGGGAACAGACGTAGAGTGTACTCCAAAACAACGTTACTGGTAAATATGCTATTAACACTACGATGACTTTAAACCTTACTGGTCGATATTATTAGTCATACTCGGGTAATGATGCGCTTTTTACTTAACAAGATAATGGCTATTACTTGAATAAAACCAGAAATTTCAATTCTTGAAACTTTGACTAATCGTATTCCTGGTGGTTCGCTTAAGGATGCGCACTTTCTGTTCTGTACGGTAATTATACACAAATAAGATCTAACAACGTTGAGGGAAACTTCAGCTCAAACCTTATAGATGTCTTTAACGCGGACATGACTAATATTCTGTTCTTTAGCCTTCGCTATTTTATTAATTATAATCGTGTAAAAAATAGATTCTAAAATGAGTACTAATCTACTGCCATACAATTTATTAAACCGATACTTCAGACTATTTTTTTATGGAATAAGCTATCGTCTAATTTTTTTGTAAAGAAAAACTGTAACAAATTTATCAAAGCATAGTCTACTATTAAAAGAATCGTATTTCATCAATCATCACATCAATCAAATTTACATGAGAAAATTACTTTTTATAGTCATTCTCTTTTTTTCTGTTGTTGGTTACAGCCAAAAAAAATCACTTCAAACTAAATTTACATCTGAAAACATCACTATTGACGGGATATTTGACGAAAGTATTTGGCAATCTGTTCCTATCGCAACTAATTTTATAATGTTTAGGCCCGATAACGGCAAAGCTATTGCCGAGAATAAAAGAACAGAAGTGAAAATTGCTTTTGATAATGACGCCATATATGTGGCTGCACTGCTGTATGATGATGAGCCCAGTAAAATTTTAAAAGAAATCACCAAGCGCGATGTTTTTGGTACTTCAGACCTTTTTGGGATTTTTATAAACGGGAATAATGATGGACAGCAGAATTTTCAATTTATCGTTAGTGCATCTGATGGCCAGGCCGACTCAGTAACAACGGATGCTACTGGTGACGACTATTCGTGGGATGCCATCTGGGAAAGCAAAGCGATAATAACCGAATTCGGCTGGGCTGTCGAAATGCGTATCCCCTATGCAGCTTTGCGCTTTTCAGACGAAAAAAAACAAACTTGGGGCCTGAACTTTTGGAGAGAAATACAACGAGATAATCAACAATATTCATGGAATTTTATCGATTCAAAGCTTGGAACTTTCACTCAACAAAACGGAACCCTTGAGGGAATCGAAAACATAAAACCCCCAACCCGGCTGTTCCTATTACCTTATTCCTCCTTTTATACAAATGCAAGTAAGGGACAAAAAACATATGGTACGTTTAAGGGTGGCCTAGATTTAAAATACGGAATCAACGATGCTTTTACGCTCGACATGATTCTTATCCCAGATTTTGGACAAACAAAATATGATGACCAGATATTAAATCTAGGTCCTTTCGAACAACAATTCAACGAAAACAGAGCTTTTTTTACGGAAGGAACAGATTTGTTCAGTAAGGGAGATTTAGTATATTCCAGAAGAATTGGCGGGAACCCCAGCAGGCGCCCTAGCACTGCAATAAATGAAGAAATCATCGACAATCCATCAAGCGTCAATTTAATCAACGCCTTTAAAGTATCTGGAAGAACAAAAGGCGGCTTGGGAATAGGTGTACTGAATGCAGTCACTGAAAAGACATACGCAACAATTCAGAATACAAAAACTCAAGAAACAAGAAGAGAAGACGTGGAACCTTTATCTAACTATAATGTAATGGTTTTGGACCAGCGCTTTCGCAAAAACTCTTCTATTTCATTTATCAATACAAACGTAACCCGAAACGGAAGTTTTCGTGATGCAAATGTTTCTGCATTAGTGTGGGATTTAAACACAATTAAAAATACCTATAACCTTTCTGGGAATTTTAAATATAGTTTCATAAATGAGCTCGAAGACAAGAAAGGGACGGCTACATCCCTTCGTTTTAGCGAAACTTCAGGAAAATACAGATTTAACTTCGGATCGGAAATAGTATCTAAGAACTTCGACAATAATGATTTAGGAATTAACTTTGAAACCAACTATTATACTTTATCTGGAAATGCAAGTTATAGAATATTAAATCCGACAAAACACTTCAACACCTTTCAAACTAATGTCAATGTGTACACCCAGTTTCAAAAAGAGACAGGGAAAGTTCAAAGAAATAACATTAATATAAACATAAATTCAAATAACAAACAAAATCATTATTTTGGCCTAGGGATAAATGCAAGTCCGATCGAATCTTATGATTATTATGAGCCACGGATAGAAAATAGGTTTTTAATTTCCCCAAAGCGATACGGAGGATGGTTCTATTTTTCTTCCAATTACAACAATAAATTTGCAGTGGACATCAATCCATCATTTACAGTATTGAGCGAGTCCGGAAGAAATTCATTTGGTTTTCAATTAAGACCGCGATACCGTTTCAATGATAAATTTTCTTTAATCTATAACTTTGATTTTTTTAGGCAAAACAACAATAAAGGATATATAGATAGTATTTACGAAGATTTAAATTCATCTACTCCAAATACCATTGTTTTTGCCAATCGAAATGTGATTACCTACTCCAACTCTCTTTCTGGAAAATATTCCATCAACAGCAGAATGACTTTCAACCTAGCTGTGCGCCATTACTGGTCCTATGCTGAAAACAAAAACTTTTTATCACTGCAAAAAAATGGCAGATTAGCTGATTACAGTACCTATAACATCAATAAGAACTCCAGTTTTAATTCTTGGAATGCTGACTTATCGTATTCTTGGTGGTTTGCACCAGGGAGTGAAATTTCTATTCTGTACAGAAATAATGCCGCTAATTTTCAAAGAGAAATAAATAAAGATTTTGAAGAAAAAGTCACTTCATTGCTGACCAATGATCAACTAAAACACGTTTTTTCTTTAAGCATTCGTTATTTTATTGACTATAATAGTGTGAAAAATAAATTCTAAGTTGCGCTAATTTCAAAGAAAGCTGCCTTCCGTAGCAAAATAGTTGCTTTTCCGCTAAGTTAATTCCTGAGTACATAATAGTCATTTTGATTACTTCAAACATTTTTAGAAATGCTTTACCTTTGTTTAAAACATATTAAAATGAACAAGAAAGTTATACTAATGATTTTAGACGGATGGGGGAAATCCCCAGACCCAAAAGTATCTGCAATAGACAAGGCAGATGTTCCGTTCATAAACAGTCTTTATAAAAAATACCCTAGTGCTCAACTTAGAACCGACGGATTAAATGTAGGCTTACCAGAGGGACAAATGGGGAACAGTGAAGTAGGCCACATGAATTTGGGTGCCGGCAGAATTGTGTACCAAGATTTGGCTAAAATAAACTTAGCTGTTGCCAATAAAACCTTAGCTAAGGAGCAAGTACTTAAAAATGCATTTCAATATGCCAAAGACAATCACAAAAAAGTACACTTTTTAGGACTTGTTTCAGACGGTGGGGTTCACTCCCATACTTCCCATTTACGTGGACTGATAGATGCGACACAGGAATACGGATTAAAGGAAGTATTCGTTCACGCTTTTACCGATGGACGAGACGTCGACCCAAAATCAGGAAAAAATTATATTCAGAATTTAGAAAATTACATGTCAGGCACTACTGTAAAATTAGCTTCTGTAATTGGGCGCTATTACGCAATGGATCGTGACAAACGCTGGGAAAGAGTAAAACTTGCCTATGATTTATTGGTAAACGGAAAAGGAACCCACTCTAAAAATGCAGTTGCTTCAATAGAAAAAAGTTATGAAACTGATATAACGGACGAATTCATTAATCCCATGGTTATAGTTGATGAAAACGAAAAACCTCTTGCTACTATCGGAGATAACGATGTCATAATATTCTTTAATTTCAGAACAGACCGAGGGAGAGAATTGACTGAAGCGCTTTCGCAACAAGACTTTCATGAACAAAATATGCATAAACTCAATTTGTATTACGTCACATTGACCAATTATGACGAAACATACAAAAATGTCAAAGTGGTATACAATAAAGACAATATTGAAGAGACATTGGGTGAGGTTTTAGAAAAACATAACAAAACCCAAATAAGGATCGCAGAAACAGAAAAGTACCCTCATGTTACTTTTTTCTTTTCAGGTGGTAGAGAAACCCCTTTTAGAGGCGAAAAAAGAATATTGAAAAATTCCCCTAAAGTGCCTACTTATGATCTTCAGCCTGAAATGAGTGCGTTTGAACTTACTGATGCGTTGCTTCCCGAACTCGAAAAAGGGGATGTCGATTTTGTATGCCTTAATTTTGCCAATGGTGATATGGTGGGTCATACAGGAATTATGGGCGCAGCAATAAAAGCTTGCGAAGCGGTAGATAAGTGTGTCGAGAAAGTAATCACGACAGCCGTAGCAAACGACTATACCGTTCTAGTAATCGCAGACCACGGCAACTGCGAAACTATGATGAATCCTGACGGAAGTCCAAATACGGCGCACACTACAAACCCTGTTCCTTTTATTCTGATTGACAAAGATCTAAAAGAAGTACAGAACGGAGTTTTAGGTGATATAGCTCCAACTATTTTAGAATTAATGGGAATTGAAAAGCCGACTGTAATGACACAGCATTCTTTACTCTAAGCTAAATTAAACTATAAAAAAGCTAGCTCACACAAGAGGTAGCTTTTTTTTATACTCAAGTCTCCCGATAAAAAATAAAATCGCCCCGCATTTATAATTTCGAACTCGCACTTCGTCCGCACAGTTCTTTACCTTCAAAAAACACCACAACTATCTCTGTTTTTTTTTATTTATTTAAAAAAACATCCAAAATAAACGTTAATATTTATTCAATGTAACAGTATTACTATTACATTTGCAATTAATAATACTTAAAAGAAATCAATACCAATATGTTGACTAAAAACAGAATCTTATGAAAAAAATTACATTAGTTCAAACCTTACTTTTTATGTTTTTTATCACAGTTAATTTAAATGCTCAGACAACTATTATAGCAGATCAAAGAGGAGAAAAAAATATTGAAAACGCGTTATTGCATCCAGAAAAAGTGATTCGTTTGGACCTTAGCAATCAAAATATTGATAAGGAAAAAATCGATTTTTCGAAATTTATAAACCTGGAGTATTTAAGTATCGAAAATGATCATTTAAAAGAGTTCCCAAAAGGAATTAGTTCTCTAAAAAAGCTTAAAACCTTAAACTTAAGTGGTAACGATTTTGAGGATTTACCAAAGAACTTCAACAATCTAGTAGCATTAGAAGAGCTATTCTTAAATAATGATCTGAATTTTAAATTTGAAAGAAACTTGAAGACTTTGTCCAAGTTACCCAGCTTAAATTCATTGCATTTAGAAAATGACGAGCTAAATACGATACCATCCGAAATAAAACTCCTTAAAAATTTGAAAAAATTATACCTCAGCAACAATAAGTTTGAAAAAATTCCACTAGAAATTGAGGGATTGAATAACTTGAAATATCTCGATTTAAAAAATAATTTAATCAAGCAACAAGACAGAGACGATATTCTGGAATTAAATTTTGGATTTCAAATAAAATTATAAGTACGTCGAACAGCTCTATTCTTATAAAAAACAATTATGAACATATTAATAAGCAACTTTAAAATAACCATAAACGATAAATTGTTTGTGAAAGATCCTGAAACATCAGAGTTAGGAAAAAAGATAATTGAGCACAGTATCCTATTAATTAATGAAATCGGTTTTGACCATTTTACTTTTAAAAAACTAGGAAATCGAATTGGGTCAAATGAAAGCTCCCTTTATCGGTACTTTGAGAATAAACACAAATTGATGGTTTATTTATCATCATGGTATTGGAGCTGGATTGAATACAAGCTTGTCTTTGCTACTACAAATGTTAATGATCCACTAGACAAATTACGAAAAGCAATAACAATAGTTACTGAGAAAATTGACGATGATTTAAGCACAGCTCATATTAACGAGTCTATATTAAACAAAATAATAATCGTCGAATTCTCTAAAACACTGCACTCTAAGGAAATTGACGAAGATAATAAAGAAGGCTTTTTTCTAGTATATAAAAGAATTATCAATCGTATTGTGGCGATCGTTAACGAGGTAAATCCGGATTATATCTATGCCAAAAGTTTGGTCTCTACCATTGTCGCAGGTAGTTTGCATCAACATTTTTTAAAAGAACATTTAGAAACAATAACCGATTGTAATAAAAACACAACTTCAACGATGATTTATTTAAACTTTATAGAGCATATTTTAGCCCGATAATCTGTTTATTATTCATCAAACAAATAGTAGTATATGACTCCGTTAAAAAGATTTTACAATTTATTAGAATTAGATAAAAAAGATATTTTACAACTGTTTTTTTACGCCATCTTTGCTGGATTAATCAGTTTATCTCTTCCCTTGGGCGTTCAAGCCATTATCAATTTCATACAGTCAGGACGCGTAAGTGTCTCCTGGGTGGTCTTGATATTCCTTGTAGTAATGGGAGTAGCCCTCGTAGGAATCCTATCCTTAATGCAACTGAGAATAACCGAGAATTTACAACAAAAGATCTTTGTTCGTTCTTCATTTGAATTTGCAGTCAGATTGCCCAAAATCAAATCTGAAGAATTATACAATAGCTATCCGCCAGAATTAGCCAATCGTTTTTTTGACACGATGGCCATTCAGAAAGGAACTTCAAAATTGTTAATAGACTTTTCTGCTGCTATACTTCAAATTGTATTTGGGGTAATTCTATTGTCATTGTATCATCCTTATTTTATTGTATTTGGGATAATGCTGATTATTCTCTTATATTTTATATTTAAACTATCTTATAAATCGGGACTGGAGACTAGTTTAAGAGAATCAAAGTATAAATATAAAGTCGCTAGTTGGCTGCAAGAAATGGCAAGAAATAATTTTAGTTTTAGAAACCAACTTAATTTTGATTTCGGCCTTCAAAAAAATGACCACTTGGTAAGCGACTATCTAAATTATCGAGAGAAGCATTTCAATGTTCTCAAAAGACAATTCACACAATTAATTATTTTTAAAATTATCATTACCGCTAGTTTACTCTCCATTGGTGGGTTTTTAGTGGTTTCACAGCAAATGAATATTGGACAGTTTGTGGCCGCTGAAATTATCATTTTATTAGTCATAAACTCTGTTGAGAAAATTATTCTAGGCCTAGAAACATTTTATGATGTACTAACTTCTGTTGAGAAAATTGGTCAAATAACCGATTTAACTTTAGAAGAAGAGTTTGACAACGACAGTATTAATTACTGCTACACTGATATCACCTTAGAAACAGAAAACATAAAATTCAAGTTTCCCGATTCAATAAATAGTGTTTTAAAGGATATTTCATTGAAAATCGATCAAGGCGAAAGAATTGTTATCAATGGAGCAAATGGTTCTGGTAAAACAACATTGATTCGAATGTTGTCGGGCTTATTAAAACCTACATCAGGAAGTTTCTATATAAATGATGACACTTTCAAAAAAATAGACTCGAAACAATACCGTTCACAAATAGGTAGCGTAATTCATGGCGAGTCCCCTTTTGAAGGGACTTATCTTGACAACATCACATTTAACAATAAGAATATTACTCAAGAAGATTTGAAATGGGCCATTGACGGGGTACAATTAAGCTCTTTTGTCAAGTCTTTACCAGAAAGCTTAGACACTCATATATTTCCTGAAGGAAGACAATTATCATCCTCTAATGCACAAAAAATTCTTTTGGCCAGGAGCATTATTCATAAGCCTAAAATCCTATTCTACGAGGATCCTACGGATGCTATGGATGAAAAAGTTGCTAATGAAATAATCGATTTTATCACAGCAGAAGAGAACAAATGGACTATTATAGTTTCTTCAAAAAACCCTTACTGGAAAACAAAATGCAGCAGAGAAATCATAATGCAAAATGGACGTATTCAAAATGACTCAAAAAAATTATAGTTTATGCTAAACATATCTGACAACAATAAAACCAATTCTTCAGATTTAGAAAAATTCGAAACGGTCAAAAATCTCAATTTAAATTCAAATTCAAAGACTTTAAACAGAATTATCATATCCGTCTGCATCATAGGAGTGCTAATCCTATTTCTTCCTTGGACACAAAACATTTCTGGTTCCGGATCCGTAACTACTTTAAAGCCTAATCAAAGACCACAGTCCATACAAAGTGTTATTTCGGGACGTATAGAAAACTGGTACGTTCAAGAAGGTGATTTTGTAAATAAAGGTGACACTATCCTTTTTATTTCCGAAATAAAAGAGGATTACATGGATCCTAATCTAGTAGCGAACACACAAAAACAAGTTAATGCTAAAAAGTTGTCATTAGAATCGTATGGCTCAAAAGTAACTACCCTGTCTAGCCAAATTCAATCTATTGAAACTGAAAAAAAACTCAAATTAGAACAAGCAGATAACAAAATTAAACAATCTCTTTTAAAAATAAAAAGTGACAGTATTGATCTTGTTGCCGTAAAAACACAGCTCAAGATCGCAAACACCCAATTCGGTCGCTCGGTTCAACTCAACAATGAAGGACTCAAACCCTTGACTGATGTTGAAGAAAAAAGATTAAAACTGCAAGAAGTAGAGGCTAAAATCATTACTCAGGAAAATAAATTTCTAACTAGTAAAAATGAATACATCAATGCTAAAGTAGAAACCAACAGAATTATCGCTGAATACTCCGAGAAAGTATCAAAAACACAAAGCGACCAATACACGGCGTTGAGTAATCAATTTGATACCGAAGCACAAGTGAAAAAATTAGAGAATCAGTATGCTAATTACAGTATCAGAAACGGTATGTACTACATAAAAGCACCTCAAAATGGTTACGTTAATAGAGTATTACAAGCAGGTATCGGACAAACTATTAAAGAAGGAACCCCTATTGTAAGCATAATGCCTGCTCAATATGATGTTGCTGTCGAGACTTATGTTGACCCAATAGATTTACCCTTAATTAACAAGGGAGAAAAAGTCAGGGTTTGGTTTGATGGCTGGCCTACAATCGTTTTCTCAGGATGGCCAGATGTCTCCTATGGAACTTTTGGAGGAAAAATTGTCGCTGTAGAAAATTTTATTAGCGACAACGGAAAATACAGAATCTTGATTGCTCCTGACAAGGAGGAAGCGCGATGGCCAAAAAAAATAAGCATAGGCTCAGGTGTTGAAACTCTTGCTTTACTTGATACTGTTCCCATCTGGTTTGAAGTATGGCGGATTTTAAATGGGTTTCCACCAAATTATTACAAAACAGACTCAAAAATAGCTAAAGAGAAAAAATAATGAAGCAAGTTATTGTCATTTTACTGCTGCTCGGACAGTTTGCTTTTGGCCAAAATCTAAACGAAAAATTGTCGAAAGAATTTACTTATAATGAGTTCTTGGGATATGTGAAAAAATACCATCCATTAGTTAAAAATGCTAATTTAGAAATCAACAAAGCACAAGCCAACTTGATGATGGCTCGTGGTGGATTTGACCCGAAAATCGAAGTCGATTTTAACGAAAAACAGTTCAAAAACACAGAATACTATTCGATTCTTAACAGTAGTTTTAAAATTCCAACTTGGTATGGAATCGAGATAAAAGCTAGTTTTGACAACAATGAAGGGGTTTATTTGAATCCTGAAAATACAGTTCCTAACCAAGGCTTAACCTCACTGGGTATAACGATACCATTAGGGCAAGGTTTATTTATTAATCAAAGAATGACCGATGTGCGTAAAGCCAAAGTTCAGCTACAACTGAGTGAAGCCGAAAGAAAACTACAAGCGATTGCGGTTTTATATGATGCCTCAGTTGCTTATTTTAATTGGAAGAAAAACTACAGTGAAGTACAGTTGTACGAAACTTATAATAAAAATGCACAAATTCGTTTTGACGGAATTAAATCTTTGATAAAAGCAGGCGACAAGCGGGCTATTGATAGTGTCGAAGCTGGAATCAGTTTAAAAAGCAGACTATTAAGTCTCGAAGATTCGCAACTAAAGTTAAACAAAGCTAAGTTAGAATTGTCAAACTTTCTTTGGCTGGACAATAGTATTCCACTTGAAATATCGGATGGACTTACACCGGAATTAGATTTAGAAGGAAGTATTCAGGAAACATTACAAACAAATGACTTAGTAAACAGAGAGTTTAGCCTAGAAAATCATCCGAAAATAAATGCTTTAGAAAATAAAATTGAAATTTTAACCTTAGAGAAAAAACTAAAAGCAAATATGCTCCTTCCCAAAATAGATGTTGGATACAGCTATTTATCGGAACCCAGTTATATTGACAACTATCAATTTGAGGACTATAAAATAGGTTTGAATTTTTCCTTCCCTTTGTTTTTACGAAAAGAACGCGGCAGCTTGAAATTAGCCAAGTTTAAAATTCAAGAAACGGAATTCATTTTAAATCTAGAAAAAGTGCAGCTTTCTAATAAAATAAGTGCTCAAAAAATAGAAATCCTATCACTTGAAAAACAAAACATAATTATAAAAAAATTAGCTCAAGATTATACTCTGATGTTAAAATCCGAGGAACGGTTGTTTTCCTTTGGCGAAAGCTCTATGTTTTTAATAAACAGCAGAGAGAATAATTTGATCAGTTCGCAATTAGCTTCAATTATTTTAGAAAACAGATATTTCATCTCTAATTCTGAACTTTTTAAAATTATGGCCAATCCTGATTAAATAATTTTAAAATCGTACTTTTGCAATCTGAAAATAAGAAACATGATTATTGTAAAATCCCGTGAAGAAATAGAGTTAATGCGTGAAAGCGCCTTAATAGTATCAAAAACATTAGGAATGGTTGCCTCTGAAATAAAAGAAGGTATTACCACCCTGCATTTAGATAAATTAGCTCAAGAATTCATTCGTGACCATGGTGCTGAACCTAGTTTCCTCGGCTTGTATGGATTTCCAAATTCTCTTTGCATGAGTCCAAATGCACAAGTCGTACACGGCATTCCTAACAACATTCCCCTTCAAAGTGGTGATGTTATATCAGTGGATTGTGGTGCTTATAAAAATGGTTACCACGGTGATCATGCTTATTCTTTTGAAATAGGAGAGGTTGCCCATGAAGTCAAAAAATTATTGCAAGTAACCAAAGAGTCTCTTTATGTTGGAATCCGGGAATTTAAAGTAGGGAACCGAGTGGAAGATGTAGGCAACGCAATTCAAAAATATACTGAAGCGCATGGCTACGGTGTCGTTCGCGAATTAGTAGGACATGGACTTGGCCAAAAAATGCATGAAGATCCTGAAATGCCCAACTACGGAAAACGCGGTCGTGGAAAGCTTTTCGTCGAAGGAATGGTAGTTGCCATTGAACCTATGATTAACATGGGAACAAAAAACATCAAGCAACTGAAAGATGGCTGGACAATTCTGACTGCAGATGGAAAACCAAGTGCTCATTTTGAGCATGATGTTGCGCTTATTGATGGGAAACCGGAGATCCTGTCCACTTTTGCTTATGTATACCAAGCATTGGGCATTGTGAGCAATGAAGAGGATGAGTTCAGAAAAATACCTTTAGTATTATAGAATTTCGCAAAGTGGCACAAAAAAAACACTAAGATTCGCTAAGTTTTAAAAGTAATTTTATGGAAAATAGTCCTCTAGAATTAAGTTAAGAATTAAATGCGCTTTCCTATAAAAGTATAGGATTTGCAATTGAAGTACAGCGCACTTTAGGGCTGAACCTTTTAGAATCAGCTTATCAAGCGTGTTTAATTTATGAGCTGCAAAAAGTGGGTATAAAAGTTGAAAAAGAAACATCACTTCCTATCATCTATTAAGAAATCAAGTTAGAATAAGGTTATAGAATGGACTTACTAATTGAAAATAAGTTGGTCATTGAGTTAAAAACTGTTGAAGAATTTGCTTCCGTTCATTTTGCACAAATACTTACCTATTTAAAATTAGGAAATTATCCATTAGGGTTGTTGATTAATTTTAATTCTAAAATATTAAAAAACAACATAAAAAGATTCATTAATTCAAAGAATGATTTTTAATTACTTTGCGAATCTCTGCGTAACAAACCATGAAAAAACTTTTCAAACTCGTACTTAATACAATACCCCGCCCATTACTTATTCGTTTAAGCTATGTTGCTAGACCCGTTTTGGCTCTTGCGTTAAAGGGGACTGACTTCACGGATCCAATTGATGGAAAAAGCTTCAAAACTTTTTTGCCTTACGGATATGGAACTCAAAGAAACAACGTGCTTTCTCCAAGCACGCTCTCCCTCGAAAGACACCGTTTATTATGGTTGTACTTAAATGAGAAAACTGATTTTTTTACTTCAAATGAAAAAAAGAAAGTATTGCATTTTGCGCCTGAACAAGCTTTTTACAAACTGTTCAGAAACCAGAAAAACCTAAATTATACAACGACCGATTTACTTTCGCCATTGGCTGACGTTAAAGCAGACATTTGCGACTTGCCTTTTGAGGATAACCAATATGATATTATTCTCTGCAATCACGTTCTTGAACACATTCCAGATGACACCAAGGCGATGCAGGAGTTATACCGCGTACTGAAGCCAGGCGGAATGGCTATTTTGCAGATTCCACAAGATTTATCAAGAGCAGCTACTTTTGCAGATGACAGCATAACAGATCAAAAAAAGCGTTCTGAAATTTTTGGCCAATACGACCACGTTCGAATTTATGGCGGTGATTATTTTGACAAACTAAGAAGCATTGGTTTTAAAGTAATCGAAGAAGATTATACAAATAAAATTGCTCCAGAACTGGTAGAAAAGTATTGTTTAGCAAAAGGAGAAATTATCCCTGTTTGTTTTAAATAACATATTTAAAACTCAGAAAAAAACTAGCATAATAATAGTACGGCTTAATTTGTTATATTTACGTTTCAGCAATTTAATAATTATGCTATATTCCTTTTTTCAAAAAATAATACTGTTATCCATCATTACTTCAGCTACTGCACAAGTAGAAAATGAGATAGTACCTCCATTTAATATTAAGACCGTTTCCTTTATTCAAAGCAATCAAAATGCGGTTCCAATATTCCAATTGGGCAGCGGATTCCAATTGCAGTTTGATGATCTATTCGGTAATGAAGCGGATTATTATTACGAAATTATCCATTGTGATTACAATTGGAATCATTCGGAAATCCCAAAAAGCGAATACTTGCAGGGTTTTGACAACCAACGAATTCAGAATTACAACAACTCTTTCAACACTTTACAAATCTACTCCCACTACACATTATCTATTCCAAATCAGTTTACGCAAGAATTGCTTATCAGTGGAAATTACATACTTAAAATTTTAAATGACAGCAAAGAAGTTGTTTTTTCAAGAAAATTTATCTTGCACGAAAATGTGGCAACCGTTCCAATACAAGTAAAACGCGCCCGGACGGTGAGTAATTTAGAGACCAAACATAACTTAGAGTTTTCCATAAAGTCGAGCACGATTAATTTTCAAAATCCAATTAAAAATGTGAAAGCTGTACTCATCCAAAACGGGAAATTTAATGGTGCTATTAAAAACATAATGCCTCAATACACGATTGGGAACGATTTAATCTATAAATACGACACAGAAACGCAGTTTTGGGCTGGAAATGAATTTTTGTATTTTGAAAACAAAGACATTAGAGCTTCCAGCAATAACGTAGCGCGAGTAGATGCTAGTACTGAAATTTACAACTCTTATTTATACACCAATAATGCCCGCGCTAATTTCCCCTATTCCGTTTTCGAAGACGTTAATGGTAACTTTGTAGTACGCAATTTAAATGCAGAGAATAGTGAAATAGAAGCCGATTATGTCTGGGTCTACTTTAGCCTTTCAGCTCCCTCTTTTAAAATTAATAAAGATATATATATTAACGGGATGTTTAACAATTACAACCTAGAGCCTGAATTCATGATGGATTACAATCCTAAAAAAGGAATTTATGAAAAAGCGCTTTTGATAAAACAAGGTTTTACGAATTACGAATATGTCGTTGCTGACAATAAAGAAATCATCGACAGGGAAAATGCGATTGACGGAAACTTTTTTCAAACAGAGAATGACTATTCCATTCTAGTTTACTATCGTGAAAACGCAGATCGCTACGATAGGGTTATAGGTAAGGGAACAGCTAACTCCTTAAATATAATTAATTAATTAAAAACCTGAAGAAAAACAACAAAACAAAATCAAAAATTTGTAATTTTGTTACTATTACGTACCTATATAATACTTTGCTATGGTTTCTCAAATAACAAGAGGCATAAAAATTTCAGTGTTGACTAGTTTTGAAGGTACTTATTTCAAGAACTATAAGATACATTTTGCTTTTAGTTACCAAATCACCATAGAAAATCACAGTAAAGACTCTGTGCAATTAACTTCAAGACATTGGGAGATTTTTGATTCTCTAAACAATGTAGAGATTGTTGATGGCGAAGGAATCATCGGTAAAAAACCGGTTTTAAAACCAGGCGAACTTCATAGTTATAGTTCAGGTTGCTTACTGTCATCCCCTTACGGAGCTATGAAAGGCTATTTTAATATGATTAATTTTACGAGTACAAAAACTTTTAAAGTTTTCGTGCCCGCTTTTAAATTGTGTGCACCATTTGCACTGAATTAACTTTCACTACTGAAGATATTCCATTTTCTTCTACAAAATTTATCAAATTTTTAAATTATCCTTTGTACTTTTGCCCTGCAATAAATTATTCCCAACATTTGGAGTAATCTCATTTTTAATTGTCTAATCTCATCTGTTAAAACAGATTAACAAATTACAATATCATGCTAAAAGGATTTTTTCATGTACCAAAAGCGGTAAACGAACCAGTAAAAGGGTATGCACCAAATTCACCTGAAAAAGCAGCCGTTCAAGCAGCTTACACTAAAATGTGGAATTCTAAAAT
>JBLIKQ010000042.1:0-19165 GCA_047635475.1 Porticoccaceae bacterium | reverse complement strand
ATATCAATTGCGTCACGACCGTTATTGCAGGTGGTCACGCTGTAGTTTTTTTTCTCTAAGAAAAGTATGTGGGGTTTTAGGTAATCAATCTCATCATCAACCCAAAGTATTTTTATTTGGTCCATATGTTTGTATCAAAAGGAATCTATAGTACTAAATTAATGTGCTAATTTACAGATTTTTGGCTTGCTTAGATACTAATTTTCTACTAAATTTTAGTTTAAAAAGGGATTTGGATATAACTACAAAAAATCTTCTTTATTATGTTTTGCGCTCAGTATTTTGTTCTGCTGTTTTTTTCGTATTTGCTAGGAAAAGAAGTGTAGCAACCTCTGTTATTTTTTTCGCTAGGCCAATTTCTCGTTTTTACAGAGTCTTGATAATATCAAAAAGCATGCTTTTTCCATTGCTGATATTGTATTTCAACTTCAGCAGTTTATAGTGTTACCGGGAGAGTCTTTTATTTTCCTTAAAAATAAAGTGTTAGATGAAGAGCATTTTTGTAGCTTAATTTGTAATAAAATAATAAATCGTATATTTGGAATTGCTTAAAGTAGAGTTTTATTGAAAGAAAAATGAAATCAGGTAAAAATGCTCAATTTTATCATACCGACGAGTGAAGGCTCGTACAATAAATAATAGGGGAAAACTCTAGTAATAAAAATGATGGTAAATAATGTAAAACTGGTATTATGAAAAAGTATGTATGCTTACTAGTTATTTTAACAGTATTAATAAGTTGTGCTACTGAGGATAATGTTCATAAACCCAGTTGAGATTTCGGTAAACCAAGATAAAAACTCTTTGCATCCATTAGAAAAAAGCGATTTTTCTTATACTCTCAGGCTAAATAGTGACCCAAGTAATCAAGTTTATACTCAAGAATATTCATTGAAAGATAATTTAGTAGTGTGGGAGCGCTTCACCAATTAAGATCACCCTGAATATAACCATTTTAGTACTTTTTAATATGACCCAAACGGCAAAATTATAAAGGAAACGAAAGCTAATCAAGTGTTTCGGAAAATTACTTGGGATAAAAGCATCGCGAAAGTGTATGATGCCAGAAATGTATTAATTGCGGAATTTAAATTCGAAAACTCAAATATTGAGTTACATACTTTATAATTATGAAGATAATTCTGGTAGAATCAGAAATTTAAATTATGATGTAAATGACAATGTTTTTTCTATGCGTGATTAAAACAGGATATTTGTTGAATATCTGGATTACGACACATCTAAATCAAATCCTCTTAATTTAATAAATTCTATATCAATGCTAAGAATTTATTAAAGTCCTCATTTTAAAAATGTTTGCAAAACGAAAAAAAGGTATCCATATGAAGGAGATGATTATTTTGTCCCATTGCGATTTTATAACTGTAAGTGGTCTTTAAATTCAGATGGACTTATTGAAACTATGGAGAATGAATTATCGATAATTTACACAAGTGTATTCAGGTACAACTAAAAACCAGAACACGAAGTTTAGCTAAGAAACAATCATCTAAAAGCAGTCCCTTGCGCATCTTAAGTAAAGCTATAATTGCTATGGTTAAAATCGAACATCAGCAAAATCAAAAATTCCTTTTTATGAAAATGCATAAAAACGTTTACTTAGCATTAGCTATTCTACTTTTAATTTCTTTCATCGATTCTTTATTCTATACCGAAAGAACACACAAACTATTGTTTTGGGAAGTTAACATATGGGTCTACAGGCTTTTTAGATTAGGAATAGCAATTGTGTTTATGAAATCATACTTAGATATCAGAAGTGCTAAAAAGCTAAAAGAAAAATAAAAGTCCACTATAAGAGTTTCCACCAAACTGGCAAGAGCGTCGATGATTCTTCTCGTTTAGAGTTTTAATTTGGTATTAATCAAAAAGCCTCCTGATTTCTCAGGAAGCTCTTGCTATGTTTTAATGATATTTTAATAGAGAACAACTCTATTCCATTCTTCATAAAAGAGAATACTATAAGCTGTCAAAAACAGCTTTCAAATCGGCTTTTAAATCATCGATATCCTCAAGTCCTACTGACAAACGAATTAAATCTTTAGTGACCCCAGAAACTAGTTGTTGCTCATCAGACAATTGTTGATGAGTCGTACTAGCAGGATGTATAACTAATGATTTTGTATCACCAATATTTGCTAAAAGCGAAAACAATTTTGTTTCATCAGCCACTTTTTTTGCAGCTTCAAATCCTCCTTTTAAACCAAAAGTCAACAATCCATTTTGACCTTTCGGTAAATAGTGTTGTGCTAAGTCATAATATTTACTTGACTTCAAACCTGGATAGTTTACCCAAGCCACATGCTCTTGACTTTCTAGCCATTGAGCTAAAGCCAAACCATTTTCGCTGTGTTTCTTAACACGAACGGCTAATGTTTCCAATCCTTGAATAATTTGAAATGCATTAAATGGACTTAAAGCCGCTCCATAATCACGTAAGCCTTCGATTCTAACTTTAGCTATGAATGCTGCTGCACCTAGCGCCTCATGATAAACTAATCCGTGATATCCTTCATTTGGCTCTGTAAATTCTGGAAATCTTCCGCTGCTCCAATCAAAGGTTCCAGCATCAATAACTGCTCCACCTAGTGAAGTTCCGTTTCCAGCGATATACTTAGTCAAAGAGTGGATTACAATGTTCGCTCCCTGCTCAATGGGGTTTAGTAAATAGGGTGAAGCAACAGTATTATCAACCATGAAAGGAACTTTAAAAGCTTTGGACTCAGCTGCAATAGCTTTTAAATCTAATACGTCCAACTTAGGATTACCTAGACTTTCAGCAAAAAATACTTTTGTGTTTTCTTTAGCTGCTTTTGTAAAATTTGTTGGATCCGAAGGGTCTACAAAAGTGGTAGTGATTCCTAACCTTGGCAAAGTAGTATTCAAAAGGTTAAAAGTCCCACCATATAAACTGCTAGAAGCCACTATATGATCCCCTGTTTTTAATAAAACTAATAGAGATGTAGCAATTGCCGCTGTTCCCGAAGCTGTAACAACCGCTGCAATACCTCCTTCAAGCGCGGCAAGACGTTGTTCTAAAATGTCATTAGTTGGATTATTTAATCTTGTGTAGATGTAACCTGCTTCAGTAAGACCAAATAAATTGGCAGCATGCTCAGAGTTATCGAAAACGTATGAAGACGTTTGGTAAATAGGAACCGCTCTTGTCCCTCCATGTTTTGTTGTGTCGTGACCTGCATGTAAAGCGTTTGTTTCGAATTTTGGTGTGCTCATGTTTATTTAGATATTTGGTAAGCTTTGTATTACAGTTAAATTAATTTGTTTTTTATTGCGTTGATTCAGATATCAAAGATAATTGTCTTGATTTACAGAATGAATATTTAATATTAAATTTTGTAAAAAACTTTGATTTATAACAAAATATTTTAAAACCAATAAATAATTCGTAATTGTTGTCAGAATAGGATATCTATTCTAACAAATCAAGAGTAATGTGAATGTTTTTCATTTGTTGTTTAAAAACAGAGGGGTTTTATTATATTTTCATACTTAATTAAATTAGATAGTTGTGAAATTTAAAAAAATAAGTAGTTATTTTGGAATAGTACTTTTGTTTTCAAGTACAGCTGCGATGGCGCAGCATATCGTTATTGATAGCCCGCCTAAAGTATCACCTATGCCAATGAAACCAGAAATGACTGAAATTTGGGAACCAGATGTAAAAACAGTTACGCCAGGAAAACAAGTAGGAGAAGCACCTTCGGATGCCATTATCTTATTCGACGGTAAAAACATGCGTCAATGGGTTAGTTAAAAAGACAAAACTAAAGCGTCTGCTTGGATAATTGTTGACAACAATTATATGGAAGTTGTCCCTGATGCTGGAGGAATTCAAACTAAAATGCAGTTTGGGTATTGTCAGCTACACATAGAATGGAGTGCCCTTGATGTTGTTATAGCTGGTGGACAATGGAGAGGAAATAGCGGTGTATTTTTTCAAAATAGATACGAATTACAAATATTGAATTCCTGTAATAATAGAACGTATAGCAATGGGCAGGCAAGAAGTATCTACAAAGATCATCTCCCCTAATTAATGCAATGAAAACGGCTTTAGAATGGAATAGCTATGATGTTTTATATACCGCAGCACGTTTTAAAGCGAATGGATTAATTGATGCTCCAGCGAGAATTACTGTTTTTCATAATGGTGTTTTGGTACAAAATAATGCAACTATCAACGGGTTGACGCTTTATTCAGGGTTACATAATTATCCTTCCTCGCAAGCAGAAGATGTGATTTCGTTACAAGAACATGGTTGCAAAACTCAATTTAGAAATATCTGGATAAGAAGATTATAAATAGCATATTTCTTTTCATAAAAAAGCCACTAAGTACGATACTTAGTGGCTTTTTTTGAATTAATTAACCTATTGTAATCTTATCAAGTTCTTGTGTTATTGCCATCCACCACCAAGGGCTCTGTACAGTTGGATTACAGCCTTATATTGTTGGAATTTATTATCTACTAAAATTAATTGAGCATTTAAAGCAGCATCTTTAGCAGTTAATACTTCCAAGTAATTAGCTAAACCGTAAGTTAATAATTCTTCTGAGTAATTACTTGCTTTTGTTAATGCGTCTACCTGTTTTTTACGAATCGAAATTTTATAAGTTTCATTTTTATATTGTGCTAACGCATCCGAAACTTCTTTGCCAGCCGTTAGTAATGTTTGCTCAAATTGTAAATAGGCTTTTTCCTGATTTACTTTGGCTATTTCAAACTTAGTTTTCAGTTGTCTTTGATTAAAAAGGGGCTGAGTCAGTCCGGCAATAACATTGGCAAAAAGCGAATTGGCACTAAACCATTCTTTCAAGTCGATACTTTGAAGACCGCCACCAGCGGTGACTCTTAAGCTTGGATAAAAACCACTTTTCGCAACGTTAGTCATTTCAAAGTTGGTAATTAAGTTGTACTCAGCGGCAATTACATCAGGTCTGTTTCGCAATAAATTAGCAGGAATACCTAAAGTGATTGTGGGCTGCATATTTTGAGACTCAAAAGTAGAGCGTTTAATTTTTGCAGAAGGTTCAGCCAATAATATGCTTAGTGTATTTTCAAGAATAATCACACTATTTTTTAAATCGGCAATGATTATCTCTGTAGCGTATTTTTGTGCTTCTGTTTGTTTTACGCCTACTTCAGTGACGTCCCCCGCTTTTTTAAGCTCAATGATTGTTGTTACGCTTTCGTCTCTGTTGAGTAAGGTTTCTTCAGCCACTTTAATTTGTGCGTCTACTGCAAGTAATTGGAAATAGCTAGTCGCAATAGCTGAAATTAATTGTGTTTTTATCGCTTGATTAACTGCAGTAGTTTGTAAAAAGCCCGCATTAGTTGCTCTTTTGTTACTTCTTATTTTTCCCCAAATATCAGCTTCCCAAGAGAGGCTTCCTGCCAATTGGTATTGATCTGTACTCCGATCTTGAAGGAATGCTCCAAACTGACTGTTTTTAGACAACATTTGATGCGTCCAGTCCGTTCCCACAGATAGGCTAGGGAAGTAGCCCGCTTTTCCTTGTTTCATTGTTGCTTGTGCTGCAAGAATGTTTTGCATGGCAATGCGCACATCCAGATTGTTTTGCAATCCTTTTGAAATATATCCCTGTAAAAGAGGATCGGTAAAAACCTTGTCCCATGAAATATTTGCTAAAGAAGTAGAGTCTGTTAACAATACTTCATTTCGATACAAATTCTCCGTTTGTAATGCAGGACGTTCATATTCTTTAGCAACGAAACAGGATTGTGTGAGCGTTGCCGTCAAAGCTAATAGTGCGACTCTGTATATTTTATTTTTCATTTTCTTTATCTAAAGGTGCAACATCATTTTCTTGATTATCTACTAGTAGTGTACCGCTTATACGTTCTTGCAATCCCTGAAAAATCACAAACAGTATGGGAATTACAAATATCCCCAAGAGAGTACCCACTAACATTCCTCCTACAGCTCCCGTCCCTATAGAACGGTTTCCTACAGCTCCTACCCCAGAGGCGAGCGCCAACGGTAATAAACCAAATATAAAAGTTAATGAGGTCATTAAAATAGGTCGTAAACGAGCGCGTGCGCCTTGAATCGCTGCTTTTGTCAAATCCATGCCTTTGCGTCGCCTTTGCAAGGCAAATTCTACAATTAAAATAGCATTCTTGGCGAGTAATCCAATAAGCATAATTAGGGCGACTTGAAAGTAAATATTATTTTCTAAGCCAGCTAGATAGACGAAACCAATAGCTCCTGCTACACCAACTGGCAATGAAAGTAGTATTGATAGTGGCACTAAATAACTTTCGTACTGAGCGCTTAATAAGAAGTAAACAAATATCAAACTCAATAAAAACACGCCAATTGCTTGGTTTCCCGCTATAATTTCTTCTCTGGTTAATCCGGAAAATTCATAGGTATAGGTTTTAGGTAAATGTTGTGTAGCTACTTCTTGTACTGCTTTAATGGAAGCGCCACTACTAAAACCAGGATTTGATTTTCCGTTTACATTTACAGATCTTAACATATTGAAACGAGACACAGCTTCAGGACCGTAGATTCTTTTAAAGTCAACGAACTGACTTATCGCTACTTTTTCGTTAAGATTATTAACGACATAGATGTTGTTAACAGATGCAAGATTAGCGCGATCTTCAGGTTTTGCTTGAATCATTACTCGATATTGCTTACCAAACTTGTTAAAGTCTGTAGTATATAAACCACCATAGTAACCTTGCATTGTATTAAATATCGTTGCAATTTCAACTCCCGCATCCTTAGCTCTCTCTACATTAACCTCCATTTGATATTGAGGGAAATTTGGATTGAAATTAGTAATGGCATATTGTACCTCGGGTCGCTTCATTAACTCCCCAAGAAATTCGTTGCTCACTTTACTTATAGTTTGCCAATCATCATTTCCTTTGTCTTCAATTTTTAATTCAAAACCATCAGTTGTACCTAATCCCCTTATACTTGGAGGTGTAAAGAATAATACTTTGGCACCTTTTATTGCTGCAGTTTTAGCAAATAATTGTTTTACTACAGCATCTACAGATTGATCATCCTCGGTACGCTCCTTCCAGTCTTTTAATTTGATTACGGAGAAAGAGTAGGAGCCTCCGTTAATGTTATTTAGCAAACTGAAACCTATAATGTTTATTCTCGCTTCTACCAGGTCCATAGATTCGATTATAGAGTCTAATTCTTGTACTGTGTTTTGGGTATTTTCTAAAGTGGAACCTGGAGGTAGTGTTACATCAGCAAAAATGACTCCACGGTCTTCATTAGGTATAAATCCTGAAGGTGTTATTTGGAAAAGAAATACTGTAATTCCGGAAAAGAGAAACAGAGTTACAACAACGATCCATTTTTTTCGAGTTAAGAATCCTAATGATTTTACATACCTATTATTTATTCGATCAAAATTTGTATTGAAAGCAATGAAAAAGCGTTCTTTAAAATTGGCATTGTGATGCTTAGACTCGGCATGTGGTTTCAACAGTAAAGCGCATAGAGCGGGGCTTAAAGTTAATGCATTTACCGCTGAAATCAAAATAGCAACCGCTAAAGTAACGGCGAACTGTTGGTAAAACACTCCGGCTGGTCCACCTAAAAAAGATACAGGAATAAATACCGCTGACATCACAAGCGTGATCGAGATAATGGCTCCAGAAATTTCGCTCATTGCAGAGAGAGCAGCTTCTTTGCCTGATTTTGCACCTTCATCTAATTTAGCATGAACAGCTTCGACGACAACAATAGCATCATCTACGACAATACCAATGGCCAAAATCATTGCAAATAACGTCAGCATATTGATCGAGAAACCAAATATTTGTAAGAAGAAAAAGGTACCTATGATCGCGACAGGTACTGCAATTGCCGGAATTAAAGTAGATTTAAAATCTTGCAAGAATAAATAAACTACTAAAAAAACTAATAAAAAAGCTTCAATCAAAGTATAGATAACTTTATTAATTGATGCATCAAGGAAAGTTTTAGAGTTATAAGGAATAATGTAATCAATTCCTGCGGGAAAATCAGGTTTAGATTCTTCTAAAATAGCCATGATTTCGGTGGTGATATCTTGAGCATTAGAACCAGAAGTTTGGAATACTCCAGCGACTACGCCTTCTTTACCCATGACAATATTCTTAGTTCCATAATTGAAAGCTCCAAGTTCCACCTTTGCAACATCTTTAATTCTAAGAAAATTACCGTTCCCTGTAGATTTAATAATGATATTTTCGTAATCCGTTACTTTAGAAAGTCTTCCTTTGTATTTAATTACATATTCATAAATACCTTTAGCATTTTGTCCAATTTTACCGGGAGCTGCTTCTACGTTTTGTTCTTGTAGGGCAGCCTGAATATCTTTTGGTGCAATGTTGTAGATTGCCATTTTTTCGGGATCGATCCATATTCTCATAGAATAATCCTTGGCACCAATAACGTTAACCTGTCCGACTCCTTTTACACGCTGTAATTTTGGGACTAAGTTGATCTTGGCGTAGTTCTGAATAAAAACTTCGTCGTAGTCTGAATTGTTCGAATACAAAGCAAAGAACATTAAGGCACTGTTCTGACTCTTTATTGTTGTAACTCCAGTTTGAACCACCGATGATGGTAGTTTACTAGTAGCTCTTGCTACTCTATTTTGAACGTTTACTGCTGCAATATCTGGATCTGTTCCCAACCCAAAGTATACGGAAATATTTGCAGACCCGTCATTTGCTGCTGTCGAAGTCATGTAAGTCATGCCTTCAACACCATTAATTTCTTCTTCTAGCGGAATGACCACACTATTTAATACAGTTTCTGCATTAGCACCAGTATAAGTTGCTGAAACCTGTACCGTAGGTGGAGCGATCTGAGGATACTCTTCTACTGGCAAGGCCATCAATCCTAAAACACCTAAAATGGTAATTATGATTGATATTACGGTGGAGAGTACAGGTCTCTCGATAAAAGTTTTTAACATTTTATTTTTTTTATGCGATTATTTCTTTTGTTTATTATTTTGCCGAAAGGATAGCTACTTTTTTTGATGTGTCCTCATTTGCAACCACTTTGGGGATGATTTCTTCATCGTCTTTTAGCTTAGAGGCCCCTTCAATCACCACCATATCATCGATGCTAAGACCATTTGTAACAATGAAATTCAACCCTGAAGTTCCATTGGTTTCAATAATTCTTGATTTTACTTTGTTTCCTTTTCCAACAACGTAAACAAGTTGCTTTCCCTGTATTTCAAAAACAGCTTTTTGCGGAAGTATAATTACATTTCTTTGTAAGATTGGCAAACGAATAATTCCACTACTGCCGCTTTTTAAAAGCCCTTGAGAGTTTTTGAAATCGGCTCTAAATTCAGTCGTCCCAGTAGTTGGATTCATCAATCCACTCATAGTAGTAATTTTACCTTTTTGAGCGTACTCTGAATCATCTACTAATATTAAAGTAACTTCGGAAGTAGCTTTTAGCTTTTTAGCTGCAGTTGCTCCTTTAAATATTTTATTAAACGACAATAATTGTTTCTCATTCATAGTGAAGTAGGCACGCACATTTTCAGTATCGGAGACGGTTGTTAAAGCTATATCAGAGGCAGAGTTTACCAAACTACCTTCTTTAAAAGGAATGGTTCCAATCACGCCGTTTACTGGAGAGTATAAAGTTCCGTATCCAATATTTGCCGTAATACTTCCATACGCACTTTTAGCTTGTGCTAATTTTGCTTTTGCAGTTTCCAACTGCACCTGACTGATTATGTTTCTCTCTACAAGAGGCTTCAAACGATTTACTTCTAGTTGAGCGACCTGAACCATCGCTTTTGAAGCGGAAGCGTCTTGGTTTAGTATTTGAGTTTCTAACTTGAAGAGTAGCTGTCCTTTTTTGACCGGTTGACCTTCTTCGACATATATTTTTTTCATGAAACCATTCACTTTTGGTCGGATTTCAACATTTTGCTGACCTTCAATATTGGCAGTGAATTCCTTATATGTGGTGGCATCTTGCGTAACTATTTTTTGAACTGCCAAAGATGTTGGTCCTGGGGCAGATCGCTCTTTCTTACCACAAGAAGAAACTAAAAGAAAAACAACTATTATGGATAATGAAATTTTTTTCATTTTATCAAATTTTATAAATTATTCAATGTTTTTACTAAATTCTATTTTTTTAAATTCTGCTAATGTTTTTTTAAGCGATTTTTCCACTTTTTGTAAATGAATCTGGTACAAAATTATATTTTCTAAGCTAAGCTGTTCCTCAATACATGAAGCGGTTTTTTTACGGTGATCATGCATTTTGTTTATTACAAAGGCTTCTGCTTCTATGATTTTTAAATAATTGGATAGTCGTTCGCTCAAAGGAGCTGATTTAAAGTATTTTTTTCGGTCACCCGCAATCGTAAAATAATAGATTTTTTCCATTTTAAGGAGCAAATTAAGGTTTGTTGAAATCGAACTTTTACTTGCGGCTAGTTTTCCCACTAAAGCATTAAAAGTTAATCCTGATTTGCATCCATCAACCATTAAAAGCCCTAAAATTCTTGCTGCTAATGGAGGTATTTTATATAAAGAACCAAAATGAATACCAAGTATTTCAATAACCTCCTCTTTTTCTTTTTGTAAGTTGTCCATCTATTTTTTAACTAAGGTATAGTTAGTTCGTAAAATACCGAACTAAACGAACTTAAAGTTTTGTTAAATTTGTCAAAATTACCATATTCTGGTTTTAGACTGAAAAACAAATGATTACTACAAGAATTATTACTTACAAAAACACTTTAATTAATAAAATCAAATTTACCTATATTTGTTGACTTAAAATAAAGTTATAGTGAGTCAAATCAATAAGCTAAAAATTTTCAACGACCCTATTTATGGGTTTATCAGCATCCCGAACGCCTTAATTTACGATCTGATACAACACCCCTATTTCCAGCGTTTAAGAAGGATTTCTCAAATGGGGTTATCTTACTTAGTGTATCCAGGAGCCAATCATACTCGTTTTCACCACGCTTTGGGCTGCATGCATTTGATGCAAAAGGCAGTGGAAGTGCTCCGTTTTAAAGGGGTTTTTGTCAGCTCTGAAGAAGAAAACGCATTATATATTGCGATTTTGTTGCACGATATAGGCCATGGACCATTTTCCCATGCGATGGAAAAAAGTATTGTGGAGGATGTACATCATGAGGAAATTTCGTTGTTGTTTATGCATCAATTGAATGTGGAATTTAATGGCCAGTTGAATTTAGCCATTCAGGTGTTCGAAGGAGATTATCATAGAAAATTTATGTTGCAGCTTATTTCCAGCCAATTAGATATGGACCGAATGGATTATTTAAAACGGGATAGCTTCTATTCAGGCGTTGCGGAAGGAAATGTGAATTCGGAGCGATTAATCCAAATGATGAATGTGGTGGATAATGTTTTGGTCATTGAAGAAAAAGGAATTTATTCAGTTGAGAAATTCCTAATGTCCAGACGACTAATGTACTGGCAGGTTTATCTGCATAAAACTAGTTTGGTGGCGGAGTTAATTTTGACCAGAATATTAAAGCGTGCCAAAGAACTTACATTAAAAGGAATGACTTTGCCTTGCAGTGATCCGCTACTGTTTTTTTTACAAAATAAAATTACACTAGCAACATTCGATACAGAGACTTTGGATTCGTTTTCCCAATTAGATGATTTTGATATTATTAGTGCTCTAAAGTCATGGCAACGGCATGACGATTTTATTTTATCGTCGTTAAGCAAAATGATAATCAATAGAGATCTATTGAAAATAAAATTAACTAGTGAAAAAGTGCCTGTGGAAGATTTACAGCCTTTGAAGGAACGTTTTGCATCGGAAAACAACATAAATATAGCGGAAACTAATTTTTTTATTTTTAAAGGAAAAATAAAAAATCAAGCTTATAGTAAGGTACAGGAACCAATTCGAATTTTGAAAAAAGACAGGACTGTGGAGGATGTAATAGAGTCTTCTGATCAGCTGAATTTAAAATCATTATCGAAATCGGTTACTAAATATTACATCTGTTTCCCAAAACAACTTGTAGAAATGAACATTTAAAATCTATTTTTTTATATTTTTGTCGGAATGAAATTTACAGCAGAACAAATAGCGGGTATTTTGGAAGGTGAGGTTGTTGGGAATCCCAATGCTGAAGTGCATGAGTTATCGAAAATTGAGGAAGGGAAAATAGGTTCGTTGACTTTTTTATCGAATCCTAAATACAATAGTTTCATTTATAAAACAGAGGCTACTATTACAATAGTAAATAAAACCTTTGAACCAGAATCCGAAATTAAAACAACATTAATAAAGGTGGCCGATGCTTATTTGGCTTTTTCAAAATTATTAGAGTTTTATGACCAGGCGAGAGGCAATAAAAGCGGAATAGAACAGCCATCTGTAATTTCGGAAAACACTAAATATGGCAAAAATTTATATTTAGGTAGTTTTAGTTACATAGGTTTAAATGTTGCCATTGGTAATAATGTTAAGATCTATCCCAATTGTTTTATTGGGGATAATGTTGTAATTGGAAATAACGTGACTATTTTTGCAGGTGCCAAAATATATTCAGAAACATTGATTGGAAGCAATTGCGCTATTCATTCAGGAGCTATAATAGGGGCGGATGGTTTTGGTTTTGCGCCAAATACTGACGGGACATTTAAAAAAATACCCCAAATTGGCAACGTTATTATAGAGGACAATGTAGATATTGGTTCCTGCACTACGATAGATAGGGCAACAATGGGCTCTACCATTATAAGAAAAGGGGTTAAACTTGATAATCAAATTCAGATTGCCCATAATGTCGAAATAGGCGAGAATACGGTGATCGCTGCCCAAACTGGTATTGCTGGTTCCACAAAAATCGGCAAAAACGGGATGATTGGCGGGCAAGTAGGTATTGCAGGGCATTTAACTATAGGGAATAATGTTCGAATTCAAGCGCAATCAGGAGTTGGAAGGAATATTAAAGACGATGAGATTTTGCAAGGAAGTCCAACGTTTGGTTACAATGATTTCAGCAAATCATATGTTTATTTCAAGAATTTACCTAAGATTGTTGCAGAAATAGAAGAATTAAAAAAACAAATAATAAACCAAAAAAACGGGAATAATGGTTAAACAGAAGACTATCAAGACAGAAATATCTCTTACTGGTGTTGGATTACACACAGGTAAAGAGGTTAAAATGACTTTTAAGCCGGCTCCTATCAATAATGGATTCACTTTTGTCAGAGTAGACCTAGAGGGACAGCCTGTTGTTGAAGCTGATGCAAATTATGTTGTTAATACACAAAGAGGAACCAATTTAGAAAAATTGGGTGTAAAAATTCAAACCCCAGAACACGTTCTGGCGGCATTAGTCGGTTGCGATTTGGACAATGTTATAATCGAGTTAAATGCTTCTGAGCTACCCATAATGGATGGTTCGTCTAAGTATTTTGTTGAAGCGCTCGAAAAAGCTGGAGTCGAAGAGCAAAATGCAAAACGAAAGGTATATATAGTTAAAGAAGTTATTTCTTTTACTGACGAAGAATCGGGAAGTGAAATATTGATTATGCCAAGTGACCATTATTGTGTTACCACTATGGTTGATTTTGGTACTAAAATATTAGGTACCCAAAATGCTAATATGAAAAGTATTTCCGATTTTAAAACAGAAATATCTGAATCAAGAACGTTTAGCTTTTTACATGAATTAGAAGAACTTTTAGACAATGGTTTAATAAAAGGTGGCGACTTGAATAATGCTATTGTATATGTTGATAAAGAGATATCTGAATCTACAATGAAAAACTTGAAAGTGGCGTTCAGAAAAGATACTATTAAGGTAAAATCTAATGGAATATTAGACAATCTTACTTTGCATTATCCTAATGAAGCTGCAAGGCACAAGCTGCTTGATGTAGTTGGGGATTTAGCATTAATTGGAACAAAAATACAAGGTAAAGTTATCGCAAACAAGCCAGGTCATTTTGTCAATACCCAGTTTGCTAAAAAGATGGCAAAAATTATAAAAATTGAACAAAGAAATTATGTTCCAGTTTTTGACTTAAGTTTGGAGCCGTTGATGGACATTCATAAAATCATGTCAGTACTTCCTCATAGACCTCCATTCTTGTTCATTGACAGAATTATAGAAATGTCTGAAAGTCATGTGGTGGGAATGAAAAATGTGACAATGAACGAAGGTTTCTTTGTAGGACATTTTCCAGAAGCTCCAGTTATGCCTGGTGTTTTAATTGTTGAAGCTATGGCGCAAACAGGAGGAATATTAGTGTTAAGCACTGTTCCAGATCCAGAAAACTATTTGACTTATTTTATGAAAATAGACAGTGTCAAGTTCAAACATAAAGTGTTGCCGGGTGATACTTTGATATTTAAATGCGATTTAATTACGCCTATCAGAAGAGGAATTTGTCATATGCAAGCAAACGCTTACGCAAATGGGAAGCTGGTTGCAGAAGCAGAATTAATGGCTCAAATTGCTAAGAAACAGTAATTTTTTGTTGATTTGGTTAATCGTGTATTCGGTTAATTGATTTAAACAGTTAAACGATTAAATAAATAATATGAATCAACCCTTAGCATATGTTCATCCTGGCGCGAAAATAGCCAAAAATGTTGTCATTGAACCTTTTACAACCATTCATAACAACGTAGTTATTGGTGATGGAACATGGATAGGATCTAATGTTACCATTATGGAAGGCGCTAGAATTGGAAAAAATTGTAATATATTTCCTGGTGCGGTTATATCCGCCGTTCCACAGGATTTAAAGTTTGGCGGAGAGGATTCACTTGCTATCATTGGTGATAACTGTACCATTAGGGAATGCGTGACAATCAATCGTGGTACCATAGCATCTGGTCAGACAACGCTTGGAAAGAATTGTTTGGTTATGGCAACGGCACATATTGCTCATGACTGTCATATCGGTGACAATGTCATTATTGTAAATGGCGTGGCCTTAGCTGGACACGTAACAGTTGGTAAATTTGCTGTGATTGGTGGATTGGCAGCTGTGCACCAGTTTATCCACATTGGCGACCATGCTATGATTTCTGGTGGCTCATTGGTCAGAAAGGACGTTCCTCCATTTACAAAAGCGGCGAAAGAGCCTTTGTCCTATGTGGGGATTAATTCTGTAGGCTTAAGAAGAAGAGGGTTTACGACTGAAAAAATTAAAGAGGTTCAAGATATTTATAGAATTTTATACCAAAAAAATTATAACACTACGCAAGCAATAGGTATTATCGAAGCAGAGATGGAAGCAACTCCCGAGCGTGACGAAATTTTGGATTTTATTAGAAATTCATCTAGAGGAGTTATGAAAGGGTATACTGGAAATTATTAAAAATAGTTAATTGTTTGATTTATAATACATTAGACAAATAAGGAAATCAACAAGAAAACGAATCAATAAAAAAAAACAAAATGGCATCTACATCAGACATCAAAAATGGATTGTGTATTAAATACAACAATGACATCTACAAAATCATTGAATTTCTTCATGTTAAACCAGGAAAAGGCCCTGCTTTTGTGAGAACAAAATTGAGAAGCTTAAGTAATGGAAAAGTATTAGATAATACCTTTTCTGCTGGTCACAAAATTGAAGAAGTTAGAGTTGAAAATCATAAATTTCAATATTTATATCCTGAAGGGGATGATTTTCATTTTATGAATACAGAAACTTTTGAACAAATATCTTTAAATAAAAATATTTTAGACTCACCAGATTTATTAAAAGAAGGAGAAAACGTAATGGTTAGCATCAATACGGAAACTGAATTGCCTTTATCAGTAGATATGCCACCTTCAGTGGTACTTGAAGTGACATATGCTGAACCCGGAATTAAAGGAAATACTGCCACAAATGCTACAAAATCTGCAACTGTTGAAACTGGAGCTACTGTAAACGTTCCTTTATTTATAAATGAGGGAGATAAAATTAAAATAGATACTGCATCAGGTAATTACATGGAGCGCGTTAAAGAATAGTTTGCTGTGGTCAGTCTTCAGTATACATTTAGACTGAAGACTGACCATTGATCTATGAACACTAAATTTATGAAATTTAATAAAGTACACTCTTTAGAAGAAATTGCTAATTTGCTTAAGTGCGAATCTATAGGCGATAAAAACTTTGAAATTTTGGGCATAAACGAAATTCATGTCGTAGAAAAAGGTGATATCGTTTTTGTAGATCATCCAAAATACTATGATAAAGCATTAAAATCAGCTGCAACTATCATTCTGATTAATAAAAAAGTAGATTGTCCTGAAGGGAAAGCACTTCTAATATCTGACGATCCTTTTAGAGACTTTAATAAATTAACGAATCATTTTAAACCTTTTCAATTCTCTAACACCTCAATTTCTACTTCAGCAACTGTGGGTCAAGGAACTGTAATACAACCAAATACTTTCATAGGTAATCATGTCATTATTGGTAGGAACTGTGTAATACATTCTAATGTTTCAATTTATGACCACACCGTAATTGGAGATAATGTAATTATTCATGCGGGTACCATTCTAGGGGCTGATGCCTTTTATTACAAAAAGAGAGAAGATGGTTTCGACCAATTGCTTTCGGGTGGTAGAGTAGTAATAAAGGATAATGTAAGCATTGGTGCTCTATGCACAATTGACAAAGGGGTTACTGGTGATACAACCATTGGTGAAGGAACAAAAATTGATAATCAGGTCCATGTAGGTCATGACACAGTGATAGGAAAGAAATGTTTGATAGCTTCTCAAACAGGTATTGCAGGTTGTGTAATTATTGAAGATGAAGTTACAATCTGGGGACAAGTTGGCACAGCAAGCGGAATCACAATTGGAGAAAAAGCGGTCATTCTGGGTCAAACAGGAGTGACAAAATCAGTAGAAGGAGGTAAAAGTTATTTTGGAACCCCCATCGAAGAGTCCAGAGAGAAGTTAAAGCAACTTGCCAATATTAAAAAAATTCCCGAGATTTTAAATAAATTAAAAGAGTTATGACAGCAAAAGAAATTGTTCAAGCATTCTACAAATCAGATGCCCTCTTAGATAGTGCCGTTCTTAAAGAATATTTACATCCTGATGTAATTTTAGATTGGAATAGTAGTAAAGGCTTCATCCAATTAGATTTTGATTCTTTGTTGAATTTATCTGATGAATTAGCCAAGGCATATGTTCGTTCTAAAATACGAATAAGTCATATTATAGCAGAAAACGATATGATTACTGTGCGTTATGCCCATTTCGTTAAAACAGTAGAGAATCCAAGAGAAGAGATGTTGTTGGCAAATTTTATATCAATTTGGCAAATAAAAGATAATAAATTACACAGAGGTTATCAAATGAGTCAATTATCATAATATATTTTGATAGGAAAGCTCTCAAATAATTTTCAAAGCCTTACTTTTGCATCACAATTTTTAAAAATCACATAAAATATATATCATGAGTGTTTTAGTTAATAAAGATTCCAAAATTATTGTTCAAGGATTTACAGGAAGCGAAGGAACTTTCCATGCTTCCCAAATGATTGAATACGGGACTAACGTTGTTGGTGGTGTAACTCCAGGAAAAGGTGGAACTACTCATCTAGATCGTCCAGTTTTCAATACTGTCAAAGACGCAGTTGAACAAGCTGGTGCTGACACTACTATTATTTTTGTACCACCTGCTTTTGCAGCTGATGCAATAATGGAAGCTGCAGACGCTGGAATAAAAGTAATTATAGCTATTACGGAAGGAATTCCTGTAGCTGATATGATTAAAGCAAATGCTTACGTAAAAGAAAGAAATGCGAGGCTAATTGGCCCAAATTGTCCAGGTGTGATTACTCCAGGTGAAGCTAAAGTTGGAATAATGCCTGGTTTTGTCTTCAAAAAAGGTACAGTAGGTATTGTATCTAAATCAGGAACTTTAACGTACGAGGCAGCTGACCAAGTGGTAAAACAAGGATTAGGAATCACTACTGCTATTGGTATTGGTGGAGACCCAATCATTGGAACTACTACAAAAGAGGCAGTAGAATTGTTGATGAATGACCCAGAAACTAAATGTATTGTAATGATAGGTGAAATAGGCGGTCAATTAGAGGCTGATGCTGCACATTGGATTAAAGCAGATGGTAACCGCAAACCAGTTGTAGGGTTCATTGCAGGAGTTACAGCTCCAGCTGGAAGAACAATGGGTCATGCAGGTGCCATTGTAGGCGGATCTGACGATACAGCAGAAGCTAAAAAACAAATCATGAGAGAATGTGGAATACACGTTGTGGATTCTCCAGCTGAAATTGGCAAGAAAGTAAAAGAGGTTATTGGATAATTGAAAAATTATTGATGATTTCAATTCATTATAAAAATGCCTCACTGCTTCTGTGAGGCATTTTATTTAAAATTAATAGAAAAGAAAGATGTACAAAGAATTGAAAAAATTTAAAGTAAGCGATAGTTTTACTTTTACCGCAGACGATAGTTTAGAACAAGTGTGCAACGCTTCTGAAGGAAGTGGCGTATTTTTGGTTTATGCAGTTGGAGATGAAAAAGAATTAATCATGGTAGGTTCTACTGGAACTATTCAAAATGACGGGTCTTTGAAAATCAAAAATGGTGGTCTGAAAGAAAAGATTGTTGAAGGACACCAATTTGCAAAAACCGGAAGAAAATATTCTTGGCCAGCACAAATGGCTAAAGAGGATATAAGTACTCTGGAAGTTGTTTGGTACGAAACATGCAATGATAAAAGTAAAGCTATCCCAACATCTGTAGAAGGACAGGTTTTACAAAACTTCTTTGATGAAAACGGAAGGTTGCCAAAATGGAATGTTGCATTTTAATACACATTAAAATAGTATTCTCATTTTAAATAACGATTTTAATATTGCGCTGCATTTTGCAGCGCTTTTTTTTGTTTTTTTTTATAAAAGGGAAAAGATTTCATAAAGAATTAATTACTTTTGCATTCGTTATCACGAATCCTTTAACAGGATAGCAACCTGCAACAACGAGCAAGGTGCTAAAACGATAAGCCAAATTCTTTGGAAAAAATGTTGTTTTACATTCCCATTTTTTGTAGCTGTAGTTTATCGTCATAATCATTTAATTTTAAAAT
>JBLIKQ010000041.1:0-19585 GCA_047635475.1 Porticoccaceae bacterium | reverse complement strand
AGACGGAAATAGCTATGCCTATTTAAGCTAAAATAGCTACGATGTCCAGAACGGTCTGATCGATTGTTTTATCATCTACTGAAACTATATACTGCGCCTGATTGTAATAGAAGCTTCTTTCGAAAAGATGCATCGCGATAAACTCCTTCAATTCCTCGTCGTTTTTGTCAGCAATTAGGGGTCTTTTACTTTTATTTAAAGACAATCTGTCGAATAATATCTGAATAGATGCCTTGAGATATATAGACACTATATTCTCACCTATCAACAATTCATGATTATTCGCATAGCAGGGAGTTCCCCCACCTAGTCCAATTATCAGTTGCTCTGAAGAATTCAACAGTTCAACAAACGCTTGATGCTCCAACTTTCGGAAGTAGATTTCCCCTCGCTGTTCAAAAATAGCATTAATAGTTAAATTTGTTTTCTGCTCGATATATTGATCCAAATCTATGAAAGGAATGGCAATGATTTTTGATAGTGTTTTGGCAATCGTCGACTTCCCGCAGCCCATATAACCTAATAATATAATTTTTCTCATAGAATAAAACCTTATATATTAAGGCGTTAAGATTTATTGTTTAAAAAAGACAAATTTATAATAAAATTGCTTGGAAAACATCAAATAAAGTCCTTATATTTGCAGCCGCATTCAAGGGAAGAATACGACTCGATAGCTCAGTTGGTAGAGCACATCACTTTTAATGATGGGGTCCTGGGTTCGAGCCCCAGTCGGGTCACAATTTAAGTGATCAACACGTAATTCCCTTGAATCATCGACTCGATAGCTCAGTTGGTAGAGCACATCACTTTTAATGATGGGGTCCTGGGTTCGAGCCCCAGTCGGGTCACAAAAGGTCGAGTAATTTATTACTTGATCTTTTTTTTATTAAGGCCACGTGGAGAAACGGTAGACTTGCCAGCTTGAGGGGCTGGTGCTCGCAAGGGCGTGTGGGTTCGAATCCCATCGTGGTCACTTTAAAAGCATGTTTATTGGGCTTGACAAAGGTTTTAGTTAATATTTAATCAACCATGATGAAATGTAACTAAAACCTTTTTTTATTCAATAAAATCAGCTTGTTTTTATTTACTAATTTTTAATAAAGAACAACCATTAAGCCTTTATTAAAAAACTACGTTAATATATCAGTTTTTAAATCTTTTAAATAATTTGATTTCTGCTACTTTAGACTATAATTTACAAAAAAAACAATCTTAAAATAAACGCATCATACATACCCTTATTCATTATCGGTATATCTCTTGCCTGCATTTAAATAAATCGAAAAAAAAGATCTTCGAGAAACTAGTTTTTTTTAATTACAATATTCTGCAATTAAATCATAGGCATCGACATACCCTAATTCACCCGCTTTACTCCAGTCAACGCATGCTCCTGTTTTATCATTATCTAATTTAGCAATACCCCTACCGATATAAGCTTTACTAAAATCTGGATTAATCTCAATAGCCATATTGTAATCTTCTATAGCACCACAATAATCCTTTAGTGCACTCTTGGTCAAACCGCTGTTATAGTAAGTCTGACTATTATTTGGCCTACTCTCAAAAGCCATAGGGTAATCTACTACAAGAGGACGATAATCCCTTAAAATGGTTTTCGTCACACTACTACTAAAATAAGCATCAGTATAATTTGAGCTAATTTGAGTAACCATAATGCTATCAGCTATAGCACCACGATAATCCTCTAAAATAGCTCTAACATTACTCCTGCTAGCATAAGCTTCAAAATCATCTGGGTTAATATTAATAGCAATATCGTAATCATCCAAAGCAGCCCGATAATCTCTTAACTCTACTTTAATCAAACCCCTATTATAATAAGCCTGACCATCATCAGGGTTAATCTCAATAGCCATATCGTAATCAGCTATAGAACCAAGATAATCTTTTAATTCACTTTTAGTTGCTCCCCTATTGAAATAAGCGTCAGTATCATTTGGGCTAATATTAATAGCCATATTATAATCTTCTATAGCACCACGGTAATCCTTTAATTCGCTTTTATCAATACCGCTGTTGTAATAAGCCTGACCATCAAATGGGTTAATCTGAATAGCTATACGATAATCAGCTATAGCGCCACGATAATCCTTTAATTCGTCTTTAATCACAGCTCTATTATAATAAGCATCACTATCATCTGGATTAATCTGAATAGCCTTATTGTAATCTGCTATAGCACCACGATAATCCTTTAATTCCCCTTTAGCAAGTCCCCTCTCATAAAAAGCTTTTCTAAAATCTGGATTAATCTCAATAGCATTACTAAAATCGGCTACAGCAAGACGATAACGCTCTATACGGGCTTTAGCGATACCTCTGTTATAATAGACTTCAGCTGTTTGACCATTACAAATAAAACTGTAGAGTATTGAAAATATAATTATTGATTTCTTCACAATTTAAAATTTTAATATAATCCAAATGTAATCTATTTAAAAGTAGTACTATTCTTATTTTAAAAAAGCAATTAGTTTATCTAAAATAAAAATGGTTTAATCGACAGATTAACAGTAATTTAACTGAAACAAATCTCCATATAATTATAAACGCACATAATTAAAAAGTATATCCACACAAAAGCTCGAAATAAAAAAAGTTCGTGTTTTATGAAAAAAAACAGCAAACTCACGACGCAATTCCAAATAAGAAAAAAGGGAAGTAGCCAAAAAAAAAAAAAAATAGATCTCAAACCTCTAAAATGGACGCTCAATTAGACTTTTTTTGGCAATAAAACCTCTAAAGCTATTGCTTTTAGGCAAATACACCTCCTAAGTTTAAGAAATGAATAACGCAAGAAACCGAATGCCACAAACAATACTGATCCTAAGATCTAATTGTGCCTCTATTTAAAAATAGAGAATTATAGCTTATAACGCCTTCAAAAGTTTGGAGACGGATAGTCGCTATATCCGAAAAAAGTAGACTTTTTATATTTAACAACCATTTTAAACTTCTGTAATATGAAATTGGCATATTGAACTTTAAACAACGAACTGCTTGTAGAGCAAGCTTCACTGATTGCTTAGCTTGGGAAATGACTATTGGAAACTGAAGTATTTAGAAACAAACCTTATTCAATTCTGACCTTGGCGTCCAATAAAGCAGCAAGAAACTTAACTACCTGCTTGATTCCTCTAAAATAAGTACAAATTGAGTTATTGGAATAACGCGTTAGTGTAAAGCATTTTACATAATTTTAAAACGGGCTATATTGACGTTAATAAACTTATCCCGAAAAAGCAGCTGAGAACCAAAATATAATAACTTACTGAAATATCGAAAATCCTAAAAAGAATGTATTTTGATTAAAAATAACCTAGACTCAATTAATTAAAACAGAAAATATAGCTAAAGTACCTCCTAGAAAATATATAGAATTCTGTTTTTTATTAAAAAAAACATTTTTTACATTTCGTCAACTACTTCATAAGCTTGCTTATCAATTGCGCGTTTTACGTCAATAAAAAAAGTCTTGTCCTTTTCCTTTTCCAATAATATCGTTAGCGACTCAAAGCTTCTACCGTTAAGAAATCGGACAGCTTTAATTCTTTTAGTAAGCTTACTTAATTCAGTTCCATATAAATCAAACTTACTTATGCCTTTACAATTAAATTTACTGTACGACTTAAGAGTAACTTTAGTGTTGTCTTCAAAAAGAAATGTTAAGTCATCTTTTTGCAAGCAAGTACCAATACCTAAAGATTCTACAATTATACCACTATATCCAAAAACACCCTTTTTAATTGTAAAGGATGGCTTAACAGTGAAACCTATTTTTTTGCCATCAAGACTTAAAAGACTTTCGTTTGTATAAATATATTCTTTGTCTGTCATTACGTCCTCGTGATACAAAATCTTCACGCTATTCTGTGCAAATGCATGTAAGCCAATAAATAAAAATGCTATCAGTAGTGTTTTTTTCATTTTTTTCGTTTTTTTAAATTAAGCAGGATGGATTCGATTATCAAGATTCTACAACTCCTCTGAACAGTTATATCCTATAAAATCGAATATAAGGAATTTAGATAGTTATTTTAATCTTCTCACTGTTAACTCGCTGTTAATTACCTAAACGTTGCCGTAAGATTAATAATATTCCATAATAAAACATCTCCTTTAGAATCGACATCTTTTACAGTTGCTAGTGCTCATGCATATTTAGAATAACTTCAATATTGACGCCTAAGTTTATACCTATAACTTATCAGTTGCAAAATTAAACTACTGAAATACTAAAAACTGCCTGCCTACTTACATCCTATTTAACTTTCGCAATACGCTTTATCATTATTTCACAATAAGGTAAATACGTTTTTATTTCTTCCCCTTGGTAGCTTTCTTCAATTCTTCTCCACCGGGAATTCTCATTTTATCAGTTAGAATTGAAATTTCATTTAAATCAAAATTGCCAGTCAAAGACATTAGAACAGTTTGATTAGTATTATTCCCTCCATCAATAAGCATTAACAACTCTTTAATCTGATAATCAGTTGTCCCTGACTTCACTAATATCATAATGTTCTTACCACTCTCATTGACACGCATTAACTCTTTTAAACCAGCAGTTTTTAGATATTTATCGGCAGAAGATTTCATTTCACTAGTAATTTTTGTACTACTGGTAGTAAAAACCTTTAAATTATCTAACTTTTTTATCAAGTTCATATACTGCTGCGTTTCTCTATCCGACGCGTCGACTTTAACCTTACTCATCAGGTCGAACATTTTTTTATTGACTACTATGGAAGTGACATCGTCTTGTCCATCGAATTTATCGAAGACACTTTGACCGAAAAACGGGCTGGACACTAAGACAACCACTAATGTGACTATAAAATTTTTACCTAATCTGAGTTTAATTTTATTGATATTTTGGAGCATGATTGATTTCATTTTTTTTGTTTATTATTGTTTAAAAATTAATTTTCGCAATTAATTTTATATTCTTTCGAGATACATTACATTTTTTATGCCAGTATTTACTTTACGTCATAATTTTGATATTATTGATTTTTTCAATATGAATCCATTTGCTTTATAGTATCAAGACGAACCCTAATGATTTTTGTTATAAAAATCGAAATAATTAAAACTAAAGATAGTATTTTTACGTTGATATACATATTAAACCCCAAGTATGAGAACAACATTTAAATTTACACTTTTATTATTTTTAGCCTCTTTAACTTTTCAGAGTTGCCAAGATCAAGATGATCTAGCGGCGCCAATAAATCTGGAAGTTCAGGATTTTATCTGGAAAGGACTAAATCAATATTATCTATGGCAAGCAGATGTACCCAATTTATCTGATGACCGTTTCGCTTCTCAAAACGAATTGAATGTGTTTCTGAGAGCTTACCCAGTTCCAGAAATGTTATTTGATGCCCTTAGAGTAGATAGATCAATTGACCGTTTTAGCTGGATTGTATCCGACTATTTAGAATTAGAACAAGCCCTTGGAGGAATTTCAAAAAATAGTGGAGCCGAATATGGTTTAGTATACAAACCAGGAAGCACTAGTGAAATCTTTGGATATGTTCGTTATATTCTGCCAAATTCCGATGCGGCAACAAAAGACATTCAAAGAGGAACTATTTTTTCCGGTGTTAATGGAACACAACTTACTGTTAGCAATTACCAGAGTTTATTAGGTCTTGATGGCTATACATTAAATCTAGCTGACTATGATGGAGGAGCCATAACAGCAAATGGAAAATCGGTCGTGCTCACCAAAACAGTTTTGGCCGAAAACCCAATTTTAATAAATAAAGTAATTACCTCTGGAACGCATAAAATTGGCTACTTGATGTACAATGGTTTTTATGCTGAATATGATAACTTATTAAACGATGCTTTTGCTACGCTCAAATCAGAAGGAGTTACAGATTTAGTGCTTGACTTGAGATACAACTCAGGTGGGTCGGTGCTTACAGCTACCCGATTGGCGAGCATGATTACTGGACAGTACACCGGGCAAGTTTTTGCAAAACAACAGTGGAATGAAAAAATCAATTCCTTTTTTGAATCTACGGATCCAGATGCGCTAAAAAATAATTTTACCGATAAAATAGGAAGCACAGCAATTAACAGTTTGAATTTAGCTAAGATTTATATCCTGACTACTAAAAGTTCTGCATCAGCAAGTGAATTGGTAATAAATGGATTAAAGCCATATATGAATGTAGTACAAATTGGTGACATTACCACCGGTAAAAATGTAGGCTCGATAACTTTATATGACTCTCCTACTTTTGGAAAACAAAATAAAAACCCGAATCATCGCTATGCTATGCAGCCGATCGTTTTAAAAATAGTCAATGCCGACGGCTTTGGAGATTATTTCAACGGTCTTAAACCTACCATCCAATTAAAAGAAAATTTAGGAAACTTAGATGTACTTGGGAATAATACCGAACTCTTACTAAGCACTGCTATTGGACAAATCACAGGAGCCGGCAAAATGCTGCAACAAAGTCCTAAAAAAGACTTCAATTACTTTAAAGACTCCAAATCAATAGATGGATTGCAAAACCAAATGTTTATTGAGAAAGCACCTGAAGGACTATTAAAGGCATTGAAATAATTCAGTTTTTATAAACAAAAAGGCTTTCGTCACCGAAAGCCTTTTTTGTTTATACTAAATAATAAAAATATTATTTATTAAAATAAAATCCAGCAGGAATAACTCCTACAGTATATTCTTTATTTAACATTCCAGTAGCTGAATAAACATATACTTTACCATTTGAATTATAATCGCCTGCATCACCCACATAAATAGCATTATTTCCAATTGCAAAACTATATACACCATATACACCTTGAGCTGTAGCAGTAAAAAGTGCCGATACTGGTAAAGTGGTCGCAGTAACATTCGTTTTAAAAATACCAGAATCAACTGTATAATACAAATCATTTCTTTCAATGTCTAAGTTTGCTGGGTGTGTCGCCGCTGCAAAATTAATTGAACTACTAACTGTATTATTAGCGATATTAATTTTCACTAATTTGCCTGCCGTTTCTGTAGCCGCATAACTTGGCTTACCTCCACACAAGACGAATAAACTTCCACTACTGACTTCAAATGAGTTTGGAACATCTCCTACTTCTATTGTTGCGGCGACAGTATCGCTATTACCATTTATTACTGAAATGGAATTACCAAAACCAAAACCACCTTGATGAGCTACATACAGCGTATTGTTGAACTCTAAAATTCTTTCGGGACCTTCAGCCACTGGAATTTTACTACTCACTACATAATTTGACAAGTTGAGGACTGCAACATAATCATCCGTAGTACTATTACCATCACCCCAATTTGTCACATATCCTTTACCATTAGCAAAAGCAATAAATCTAGGGTTACTTAAACCACTATCTACGGTAGCCACATGTGCCATAGTGTAGCGATTTACCACTTCAATCTTATTTGAATTATTCAAAACAACAAACGCTAAATCATCATATAAACCAACATCTTGACCAGTATCTCCCAAAATTTTTGTTGGGTTCACCAAAGAAAAAATATTGTTTTGAAAACCAACGAAATCATTAGAAAGATAAGAAACTGATGCATTACCTTGACCAAAACCACCTTGATTTAAAATCAAGACACCATCATCATAAGCTCCAAGAGGAGTTTCAATTGTAGCATCATCATTACTACAAGATGCAAAGAAAAACGGGCTTACTAAAGCCAAGAGTACCACTTTTTTGAAATTCATTTTATTATAGTTTAAAAATTAAATTAACAGCATAATTCCTTCCAGGTAAAGGCCTGGTAGCGACACTTTGATACTTCTCATTCAAAAGATTCAAAACCTGCAAACCTATATCTATTTTCTCTTTGGGACCCAAACGATAGCTAACTCCAATATTTACCAGCTGATATTCTTTTAATTTATAAAAGTTATCAGACGATGTAAAAACAGTTCCATTAAAAAGATATTGAGAGAAAATAGTCGCTTTATCAAAGGAATAAGATAAAGAAGAGTTGAATTTATGAAAGGGAACATAAATCAGTTGTAATTTTGTTTCTTGATTTTCAGAAACTGTATAAGCGTAGTTTGACCTAAAAAGTAGGTGGTGCTTCCCTATTTTTTTATCAAAAGTAAGATTAGTTTCAACCCCATAGGTATTTACTTTTTTAGTATTCTCTGGTTGCCAAAGCCCCGAAGAATTTGGTTGCCAATTGATCAGATTATCTATTTTATTAAAGAAAGCTGTAGCCGAGAAACGAATCATATTAAAAACCAATTCCTGCCCTACTTCATATTGATGCGCATTTTCAGGTTGTAAGTTAGGATTCCCGCCTTGTTGCCAATACAAATCGTTAAAAGATGGAATTCTAAAATTACGAGAAGCATTTATTTTAATATTGTAATTTTTATTGGCCGTATATTTCACTCCAAAGGAATACAATAATGGACTATCATAGGCATTGGTAATTTCTTTTCTGAGACTTAGCTCATATTCTAAATTCTCAAACAACTGATGTTTCATCAATAAAGCTCCTGAGGTTATTTGCCGTTTTTTTTGAAATAAATCAGAACCATCGCCAGTAGTCTGCGTAAAATCAATGATTGTATTCAAATTTATTTTAGAGTTCACCCTATAGGCTAAATCCTGCTTTATTATAAATGTTACCGCTTGTCCGTGTGTAAAAAATGATTGATCTTTATTCTCGAAATATTTATAATTTTCGGTTAGTAAAGCCACTTTAACTTTAGAAACCAACGCTCCGTAAAAACCATCCCATTCTACTAAGTTTCGAGTATTAAAATCGAAGTACTTGCTTTTGGATGGCGCTGCTAATGTTCCCGAAAAATGGCGCTCCCCATCAAATAATTGACTGTAAATTTTAAGTGTATTTCTAGCATTAAAAAGGTAACCAACATTCAAATTATAACTTGAATTCTCAAATTGTCCGTTTTCATTTTTCTTATCAGTACCTAGGTATTCGTACTCATTATCCGAACTATTTCTGGAAAGACTAAATTGTGTACTCCACTTATCATTGGAAGCAATCAAACGGTAATTGGCTCCAAGAGTGGTAAAGCTACCGTACCTTAATTGTAATTCATTAGAAAAAGCCTTTTTAAAATCGAATTCATTATTCAAATGAATACTTCCACCTATGGCACTACTGCCATAAATAGCACTCCCTCCGCCCGCCCGAACAACAATTGAATTGAAATCACGAGTTGTAATTGTATTAAAATCAGTTTGTCCAAGAAGTTGAGAATTGATGTTTATTCCGTTCCAAATAACAGCAGTTTGTTGCGCCGTCGTTCCTCTAAAAGAAGGTGAAGACACCATTCCCAATCCGTTTTCTTTAAAATAAATTACGGTGTTATAATTAAGCAGAGACGTTAGCGAGGGTTGATTTTTGGCAATTATAGAATCGTTTAGCTCTTGAACAGATTGGGTGTTTGAAAATTTTCTGAGTTGTACATCCGAGATCTTTATTTCATTTAAAGAAATAGTATCCTGCTGCGCCACTACAAATTGGCACAAAAACAAAAAACAAAAAACAAACCGTTTGATACTAGTCATAATTTCTGAACCTTTTTTCCCGAAAGTTCGATATTCGTTAAGAAAAAAGGCAGGTCTCCTGGCTTGCGTCTTGTTGTTTACCTTCCCGAGAAACTGAAAAAAATCCAGTGATCTCAGTGGTTTTTGTAGATAACAACAAGCTTGATAGCTTACAGTTGCGGGAACAGCTTAGGTTTTCAACCTAATTCCCTTTTAATGTAATTTTAAAAAAAATATAAAATTACAACCTCAATTCGAAAGCAAATATACGTTTATGCTTTTAATAAAAAATAAAATTTGAATATTAAAACGGATTAAATATACCTTTGTAGTACTTGAAAATCATTTTATGAAAGCTATATTATATAAATTCACCATCCTTGTACTGCTGTTTTTGTCTTTTGGTTGCAAGCAAAAAAGGGAATACTCTGACGCAAATAATACGAGTTTTAAGAATGAAATCGAGTACGCTAAAGGATTTGAAGTTTATAAGCATAAAGGATTTACAATTCTTAAAGTAACCAATCCTTGGCCAGAAGCCAAAACACATTTCACTTACATTTTAAAACAAAAAAACGGAATAGTTCCTGACAGTTTAGAGCAATATCCCGTGATCTCAGTTCCTATTCATTCAATTATAGCGACCTCAACAACACACATTCCTTCTTTAGAAATGTTAGGCGTTGAAAGCAGCTTAGCTGGTTTTCCGAGTACCGATTATATTTCGTCTGAAAAAACCAGAAAAAGAGTAGATTCTGGAAAAGTTAGAGAAGTGGGAAAGAACGAAAATCTCAATACAGAAGTAATCATCGATATGGCACCAGATCTAATTGTAGGCTTTGGTTTAAACAGTAATAATCCCTCACTAGAAAACTTGCAAAAAAGCGGTTTAAAAGTGATTTTTAATGGCGACTGGACCGAGCAATCTCCACTTGGAAAAGCGGAATGGATTAAGTTTTTCGGCGCTTTGTATGGATTAGATTCCAAGGCAAATTCCATTTTTTCAGAAATCGAAAAAGAATACAATACTACTTTGGCTTTAGCCAAAAATGCCACTAAAAAACCAACAGCGCTTAGCGGAGCTATGTTTCAAGACCAGTGGTATGTTCCACAAGGCGAAAGTTGGGCGTCACTATTTCTTAAAGATGCTCAGGCTAATTATTTATGGGCAGACACCAAAGGAACTGGCGGTCTTTCTCTTCCCTTTGAGGTAGTATTAGAAAAGGCCCAGAAAGCAGAATTCTGGATTGCCCCTGGAGATTTCTCCTCCTTGAAACAAATGAGCGATAGCAATCCGCATTATTCGCAATTTGACTCATTTAAAAATAAAAAAGTATATTCGTATGCCTTAAACAAAGGTGCGAAAGGGGGAATTTTATATTTTGAGGTCTCTCCCACTCGTCCCGACTGGGTATTGAAAGATTTGATTAAAATATTTCATCCCGAGTTACTACCAAATCATAAACTTTTTTTCTTTCAGAAATTAGAATAAATTGAACTATCCTATACGAAATACCGCTTTTTTCTTAATCCTGATCATTGGAGTGATTTGTCTGTTTCTAATAAATATCAGCCTAGGATCCGTGTCCATACCGACAAAAGAAGTACTTAGCAGTCTGATGGGGGGGGCATCTAGCAAAGAGACTTGGCAATACATCATCGTTAACTACCGATTACCCAAGGCGATTGCCGCCGTGTTAGTCGGAATGGGGCTATCAATTAGTGGTTTGTTAATGCAAACTTTATTCAGAAATCCCCTCGCGGGGCCTTATGTCCTCGGGCTGAGTTCTGGGGCCAGTCTAGGAGTTGCAATGGTTATTCTGGGAGCAGCATTTATGCCAGAATCTCTGGCCACCCTTTTATTATCATCCTACGGGGTAGTTTTGGCTTCGAGTCTAGGCAGTTTTTTAGTTTTAATGGCAGTTTTAGTGGTTTCCTACCGATTACGGGATACTATGGCTATCTTGATTGTAGGCCTTATGTTTGGAAGTTTGACAAGTGCTATCGTAGGGACTTTAAGCTATTTTAGTACTGCAGAACAACTACAAAAATTTACTTTCTGGTCCCTAGGAAATTTAGGCAATCTATCGTGGACATCGATACTGCTTTTATTCATCTGCGTACTGATAGGTTTGGTTCTTAGCCTTTTTAGTACTAAGCCTCTAAACGCATTGCTACTCGGAGAAAATTACGCCCGCAGTTTGGGACTGAGCTATAAAAAATCAAGGCTTATCATCATATTTGCCACCAGTATTTTAGCAGGAAGCATTACCGCTTTTGCAGGCCCAATCGCCTTTATAGGTCTGGCAGTTCCCCATATCGCTAAATTAGTTTTCCAGACCAGTAATCATGTTGTTTTATTTTGGAGTACCTTACTTTTTGGAGCGAGCATCATGTTGATCTGTGACAGTATTTCACAAGTTCCCGGCGGTGATATTACACTACCTATCAATGCAGTAACCTCTATTTTTGGGGCACCAATAGTCATTTGGTTGTTAATTCGAAAAAAGAAAATGATAGGCTAATGGAAAACAATATAATCTTAGAGGCTTCTAAAATGAGCATTGGTTATTCTAATAAAAAAGAGAATATCCTTATTTCTTCGGGTATTAATTTAACCTTAGAAAGGGGAAAACTAATTTCTTTAATTGGTGCAAACGGAATAGGAAAATCCACTTTGCTAAGAACCTTAACGGGAATCCAAAAAACGCTATCTGGAACGGTTTTACTTGATGGCCGAAACATTCATAAATTGGATTCACTGAGCGTAGCACGAAATCTTAGCGTTGTTCTAACCGAAAAATTACCTCCAAGCAACCTGACCGTTTTTGAGCTCATTGCATTGGGAAGACAACCTTATACGAATTGGATTGGGAAATTAACGAAATTGGATGTTGCGAAAGTTAACGAGGCCATGGAACTGACCCAGATTAGTGATTTGGCCACCAAAAAACATTACGAAATCAGTGATGGGCAATTGCAAAAAGCATTAGTAGCGAGAGCTCTAGCTCAAGACACAGCTCTCATCATTTTGGATGAACCTACTACCCATTTGGATTTATTGCATAAAGTAGCCTTATTTAAACTCTTGAAAAAACTCACTCAAGAAACGCAAAAATGCATACTGTTTTCGACCCATGATATCGACATGGCGATTCAGCTTAGCGACGAAATGATTATAATGACTCCCGAAACTGTTGTTCAGGACGAACCCTGTAATTTTATTTCTAAGGGGAATTTTAATACTTTATTCAAGGATGAACATATTATCTTTGATAGTCAAAAAGGGAGGTTCATGATTTCTTAACTTCGATATTAGCGACACCTTATCTGTTGAGGGTGCTTTTTACTTCGATCTGTCTTTTGGCTTCCCCTATTAAAAAAGCTACGGAATTGGCTATATTAAAACTACGAATGTTGGCTGACATTGGAATCTTTAAATGGTTGTCAAATTGACCTAATACCTCTTCACTTAAACCCTTACTTTCTTTTCCAAAAACCAACCAATCCTCATCTTGAAATTCAATTTCTAAATAAGACTTATCGGCATGTGAGCTCATCAAAAAAACTCTTGAAGTATCGTGAATTTTTTCGACCCACTCAGCCACATTTTGATACTCAATAACATCTAGATGTACCCAATAATCCAAACCAGAGCGTTTCAAGTTTTTATCATTAATTACAAACCCAAAAGGATGTACTAGGTGTAGGCGGCTTTCAGTGCCAACGCAAAGCCGACCTATATTTCCGGTATTGTTGGGTATTTCTGGCTCAACTAAAACGATGTTTAACATTTTTTATTTATTTAAAGATTGAAAAATTAAAAAACTGAATTCAATCCCTTAGTTCTCGATTTGAAAATCACTGACTTCAATCACTTCGCCTGACTGCAAGTTATCTAAGAAAACACTCCCTACACGAACGCGAATCAATCGTAAAGTAGGAAATCCAACTGCAGCTGTCATTTTCCTGATTTGCCGGAACTTGCCTTCATTTACCGTTATAGAAGCCCAAGAAGTAGGACCATGACGTTGATCACGGATTTTCTTACCTCTTAACCCAAAATTTGGCGTTTCCTCGACCAGGAAAGCTTCACAGCGATTAGTAATGTATTTACTGCCATTAAACCCTATTTCTACGCCGATTTTCAACATATTAATTGCTTCTTGCGTTATGATTCCATCTACTTGTACATAATATTCTTTGTCCACTTTTTTAGACCGAATAATTTCGCTCATCATTCCATCTGTGGTCAACAGCAATAATCCTTCAGAGTCCTCGTCAAGACGACCAATTGCCATCGTTCCTATGGGAAAATTATAGAGTTCTCCTAATAGTTTCTTCTTCCTTTTCAATTCGTAAATAAATTGACTTAAATATCCGTATGGTTTGTGGAGGATAAAGTGCTGATGGGACATACTATTTATACTGTTTGGCACAAAAATACATTTTTAAATTGTCAGATATCATTTTTTAGGAATCTCAGCCATCTTTTGTTACTTTTACTAATCCTAAAAAAATACTTCATGACGAACATGCTCCCGTTTTTATTCCTTTTTATTACCGCCCTAGCCATCGGCGCTTTCATTGGAAAACTACTTTTTTCTGCTCGCTTTCAATCCGAAAAAATTAGTCTTGAAGAAAAAATAATCGCTCTAAACTATCAATTTAATCAGCTGAAAGAACAATTTTCAAATGACAAAATAGTTTTCGAAAAACAACTCGACAGCATTAATTCAGATAAAGAAAACATCCGAAATGAAAAAGATAGCCTAGCAATTCAGCTTTCAAAGAAAGAAGTCGATTTCGAAAATCTTTGGGAACGCAACAAAGAACAAAAAGACGAAGTGGAAAAACTTCAGGAGAAATTCACTAAGGAATTCGAAAATTTAGCTAACAAGATTCTAGATGAAAAGTCTAATAAATTTACTGAACAGAACAAAGAAAACATGAAAAATATCTTGACACCTTTGCAAGATAAAATTCATTTGTTCGAAAAGAAAGTCGAAGACACCCACAAAGAAAGTATAGATTATCACGCGGCTTTGCGCCAACAGATTCTTGGATTGCGCGAAATGAATATCCAGATGAGTAAGGAAACCATCAATCTGACAAAAGCGCTAAAAGGCGATAGTAAAATGCAAGGGAATTGGGGCGAACTAGTACTAGAGCGCGTACTTGAAAAATCAGGCTTAGAAAAAGGACGTGAATACGAAGTACAACAAAGCTTCACAACCGAAGAAGGAAATCGTGTTTTTCCAGATGTAGTCATTAACTTACCCGATGGTAAAAAAATGATTGTAGATTCAAAAGTGTCTTTGACTGCCTATGAAAAATACATAAATGAGGAAGACGATAACCTAAAAAACGGTCACCTAAAAGAGCATGTAAATTCCATAAAGCGTCACGTTGAACAGTTGGGAAATAAAAACTATCAGGATTTATACCAAATAGAAAGTCCTGATTTTGTATTGCTATTTATTCCTATCGAACCCGCCTTTGCAATGGCTCTAAATGAAGACACCACTTTGTATAACAAAGCATTCGAAAAAAATATTGTAATCGTTACTCCAGCTACTTTATTAGCTACTTTACGAACCATTGATAGTATGTGGGCAAACCAGAAACAACAAGAAAATGCCTTTGAGATAGCGCGTCAAGCAGGGGCTTTGTACGATAAATTTGAAGGTTTTGTTTCTGATCTAATAAAAATAGGAAAGAAAATAGACGAAAGTAAATTGGAATACAGTGCTGCCATGAATAAACTAGTAGAAGGAAAAGGTAATTTAATAACAAGCGTCGAGAAATTAAAGAAAATGGGGGCTAAAGCTAAAAAATCGCTTCCTGAAAAAGTCTTAGCAAGAGCTGAAAAAGACGAAGACCAACTACTAAATTAAAATAGAAGATGAGAAAATTTTTAGGAATTCTAACTACTGTTATCATATTGTCAACAACCTGTTATTTTGTTTTCGTATACTACGCCACTTATAGCGAAGGCGTTCGATCTGGGCAATTGATAAAATTTAGCTACAAAGGTGTAGCTTTCAAAACTTGGGAAGGGGAATTGAGTCAAGGAATTTCAGGTGCTCAAATTTTCGCTTTTTCTGTATTGGATAAAGATAAAAAAGTGACTTCAGACTTGAAAGAATTGGAAGGACAATATGTGAAATTATTCTATATAGAGCGCTACAAGACTTTTCCTTGGTGGGGCGATACGAAATATTACATAATTGAGGTAAAAAAAGAAGACTCACCATTTCAAAAAAAGTAAGCATGAATGCTATATACAAAACTGTTGCATCCTCAGACATCACTATTTCACAGTTAATGTTGCCTTCTCACACAAATTTCAGTGGTAAAATACATGGTGGTTATATTCTTTCCTTGATGGATCAGATTGCTTTTGCCTGCGGCTCAAAGTTCTCAGGAAATTATTGTGTAACAGCATCTGTTGATACAGTAGACTTTTTAAGACCTATTGAAGTAGGAGAATTAGTGACCATGAAAGCAAGCGTAAACTTTGTGGGCACAAGCTCAATGATTATAGGTATTCGCGTAGAATCCGAAAATATACAAACAGGCAGCATAAACCATTGCAATTCTTCTTATTTCACTATGGTCTCAAAAGACAAGAATGGAACAAATGCAAAAGTGCCTGGACTGATACTATCCGACTTAGAAGAACTTCGTCGCTTTATTAATTGCATAAAACAAATTTCACTAAAAAAGGAAAAAGACCGTCACGAAGAAAATTTTAATTACAGCTCGAAAGGAACTTTAGACAGCTTGGAAAAATATAATGTATTGGTCCAAATAGGTTAACAAGAACCTCTAGCTTTAAAAAAATATTAGTTTTAGATTAAAAGAACTGAATCAAAAAAAATTTTCTGCTTTTTCTATATAAACCTCAATACATAGGTCCATATCAGAATAATTATTGTAACCTGAAATAGTATAATTTTAATTGCATATGAAACCTATTCTACTCGTACTTTTTTTATTTCTTTCAAATACAATTGGCGCACAAGAAAAAATGATGACCACAAATGGCATTATCGTTTTTGAGGCATCTATCCCTCTTTTTGAACCAGTAGAGGCAAAAAATGAAACAGTAAACTGTATTTTGAATACTAAGAAAGGAACAATTTCTTTCATGACTTTTATCAATCAATTTCGCTTTAAACGAGAGCTGATGGAAGAACATTTTAACAAAAATTATCTAGAAAGTGATCGCTATCCTAAGGCAACATTCAAAGGTATAATTGAAAAATTTGATGTAAAAGATCTTGGACTAAGCTATACAAACTACTACATCAAAGGAAAAATGACAATTCATGGGAAGTCCAAAAACATGAGAGTAGCTGCCAAGATTAAAAAAACTAAAAAAGGAATACAACTAAAATCGAACTTCTCACTCAATACTGATGATTTTAAGGTAGAAATCCCCTTTATAGTAATGAGTAAAATTTCAAAAAAAGTGACTGTTGCTGTTTATTCGAATTTACAATAACTCTATTTTGATAGGCAAACTTTAAGTGTGTCCTCTAAATTTCTATGTTTAAAATTAAAACCAATTCCCTCGATTTTATCCGAAGAGACTCTCCTACCGGTAAGTACTAATTTAGACATTTCCCCCATCACTAATTTCAATAAAAAAGCAGGCACATTAGGGAGCCAGATAGGATAACCATATACCTTAGCTAGTGTTTTAGAGAAAATATCATTGGTGGTGTTATCATTAATTGCAGCATTAAAAGCTCCACTCATATTTGGATTTTTTAGGGCTTCGAGGTATATGTCACATAAATCTTCCACGTAGATCCATGGCATATATTGTTTCCCTGAACCTAGTGCTGAACCTAGACGCAACTTAAAAATAGGAGTCAATTTATTCAAAAAACCATCATTCTTACCTACCACTAAGCCAGTACGAACTTTTACAGTACGAATCCCTAATTGTGCAAATTGGTCTGCAGCAGCTTCCCACATTTGGCAAACTATACCTAAAAAATCATTAGCAGGTCGTGATTTTTCTGTACAGATTGCTTCCCCATTCACTGCTCCATAAATACCGATCCCTGATGCTGAAATAAAAGCTTCCAATTTTTTATTGTGTTTTTTTACAACGGATAAAATTAATTCGGCCGATCGTTTCCTACTATTTATAACGATTTCTTTCCTTTTTTCTGTCCATCGCTTTTCTGCAATATTTGCCCCAGCAAGATGAATAACGTAATCTGCCTTCAATACAGCTTCCTCTTCAATAAGCTGGTTTTCTATATCCCAGGTATAATAAAAAATATCGACCGCATTCGTTCGTTTGCTTCTACTCAAAATAGAAACAGTGTATCCACTATCAATAAGTACTACTGTCAGTTGTTTCCCCACGAAACCAGAACCTCCAGTTATTAAAACATTTTTTTTCATGACGTCTAGTTTTTATCATTTTTACGTATCAAACAAATATACTAAATATTTTTTGTTTAACATTTTAGGCGCTTAGTTAAACATTCACTATATTTACACTCTAAAAATAAAAGTAAAAAAAATGGCAACTAAAAAAAATAAAATTACCAAGGAAAATATAGTGTCTATGTATATGAATTATACATTGGAAAATGGTGAAAAACCAAAATCAGTATACCTCTTTGCAAAGTTGAATGATTTTACGGAAGCGGAGTTCTATACTTTCTTTGGAACACTTGAAAGTATCGAGAAAGAAATTTTCAAGATGTTTTTTGAAAAAACCATCGAATTACTTAATAAAGACGAGAACTATGCAAACTACGACATGAAAAGCAAATTATTGAGTTTTTATTTTACATTCTTCGAACTGCTAACCGCTAATAGAAGCTATGTTTCAATGCACGTACAGCAATTTAGTAATCAACTGAAGAATTTAAAGCAACTCACTGGATTCAGAAAAAGTTTTAAAAACTATATTGGCGAAATCTTAACAGATGACTACCGTATCAGTCAAGAGCAAGCACAAGAAATTCAAGAAAAAGCGATTCAGGAAAGTGCTTGGATACAGTTTTTATTTACACTGAAATTTTGGTTAGATGACGAATCCCCTGCTTTTGAAAAAACTGATATTTATATTGAGAAATCAGTTAAGCTAAGCTTTGAATTAATTAATGCAGCGCCTATTAACAGTTTAATCGATTTCGGAAAATTTATTTTCAAAGAAAAAACACAAAAAAAATAATGAAAACAATAGATTATATACCAACATCTAAAATTGAAAGAGCCAGCAAACTAGTGCAAACCGGTGCGAAAATTGGTGTCAATTACATTAAATATTATGGAGGAAAAATGATCAATTCAGACTTGACTCGTGATAAACTAGATGTAGATAATGCAGAAGACATATACGACGGACTGAGTAGTTTAAAAGGTAGCGCATTAAAAGTGGCCCAAATGTTAAGTATGGATAAAAGCTTTTTGCCTCAGGCCTACGTAGAAAAATTTTCTCTGTCACAGTTTTCAGTTCCTCCTCTGTCAGCCCCTTTAGTTCTTAAAACTTTTAAAACAAATCTCGGAAAAACCCCATATGAAATATTTGACGAATTCAATGCCAATTCTGTAAATGCAGCAAGTATAGGTCAAGTACACCTGGCTGTAAAAAACAATAAAAAACTGGCTGTAAAAATCCAGTATCCAGGAGTTGCCGACAGCATTTCTTCTGACTTGGCAATGGTAAAGCCTATCGCTGTCAGAATGTTTAATCTTCAAGGGCAAGATTCTGATAAATATTTTAAAGAAGTAGAAGACAAATTAATTGAAGAGACAGATTATTTGCTCGAAATGAAACAGAGCGTCGAAGTAGTCGCAGCCTGCAAAAAAATAGAAAATTTAGTGTTTCCAGAATACTATCCCGAGTTTTCATCAGAAAAGATTATCACGATGGATTGGATGACAGGACTACATCTTTCAGAATTTACAAAAATCAATACTGATAGAGAAAAGGCTCGTAAAGTTGGCCAAGCCCTCTGGGATTTTTATATGTACCAAATCC
>JBLIKQ010000040.1:0-19646 GCA_047635475.1 Porticoccaceae bacterium | reverse complement strand
AGTGACGTAATAAAGCATTCTTTTACAAATGGAAGTGTTTTACTTATCCTTGGAAGTTTAGTAATTGGCTTTTTAGCTAGTGAGCAGCAGGCAATGGGAATCAAGCCTTTTACTACTGATATTTTTAAAGGGTTTTTAGCCGTTTTTTTACTTGACATGGGTATAGTAAGTGGAAAAAAACTAGACGATTTCATTAAAAGTGGCTGGCCTACTTTGGTATTCGCAATTGTAATACCGTTGATTAACGGGATAGTAGTGGCGTATTTTAGTCAACTAGTTACAGACGATGTTGGTAACCGATTTATTTTTGCCATTCTTGCTGCTAGCGCTTCCTATATTGCAGTGCCAGCTGCCATGAAAATTGCGGCGCCAAAAGCTAACCCAGGCTTGTATCTACCCATGGCTTTGGCTGTTACTTTTCCATTCAATATAACTTTTGGAATGCCTATTTACCTATCTATCGTTTTAAATTCGTAAATAGTAATAATTGTTTTGAAAAATATAAAAAAGTAAATAATCACTTGGCATGTTAAAGAAAATGCGGCTGCTTGTGGATTACGAAAAAACTGGAAGCTGCAATTTTAGTAATTATGTGTTCGTTGAAAAGGTCTTACTACTAATAATAAACAAGCGACGTTTTAATAGCCGTACTTTTAATGCTTATGAAGACTTTAATAAAAGCTGATCGTTAGTAATTGTTCTGTTTTTTATAAAAGCTCGTTTTCTTAAAGTCAAAGAATTACTAATAACAACTGCATAGTTTGAATCGAAACTGTAACACTTTAAAAGTAAGCTTGAAATTGACTGTTCTCGCGGAAACTCAATTGTGTAAGGCTTAAAAAAGCCACAAAATAATTATTATGCTTGTGTCGTTCTTAAAACGCTTAGAAAATTGCATTTTTAATATAATAAAATTATGAAAAATTCCACATTAATAAAAAATGTCAATATCGTAAACGAGGGTCAAATTAAAATTGCTGACGTTTTTATTCAAAATGGTATTATAGAATACATTGGTAGTTGTCCATCCGTAGAGATAACAAAGCTTGCACGAGTTATCGACGGAACGAATAAACATCTTTTCCCAGGTATAATTGATGGACAAGTACATTTTAGAGAACCAGGCTTAACACATAAGGGGGATATTTATTCTGAAAGTGGAGCAGCTGTTGCTGGGGGAACTACATCTTTTATCGATATGCCAAACACTGTTCCAAATGTTTTGACCACTGAAATACTTGATGAAAAGTTCAGGATTGCCGTTGAAAAATCTTGGGCTAACTACTCTTTTTTTTTAGGAGTTAATAAGGACAACTTAGAAACGGTTCTTGAAATGGATACTACCCAGTTTATCGGGGTTTCTGATGATGGACTTTATTTTACAAAAAAAGGGAATTTACTTGCCGATAGTCCAGATACAATGGATAAACTTTTTTCTAAATGTAAATCAATTATCGCTATACATTCGGAGTTGGAAGAAATTATAGAGGAAAACGAGAAAATATTTAGGGCAAATTATGGAGATGATGTGCCTATCGAAAAACATCCATTAATTCGTAGTGCTGAGGGCTGTTATCAATCTACTAAAAGAGCAATCGCCATTGCTGAGAAGTATAAAGCGAGATTACATATTTTACATTTGACAACTGAGGCCGAAACTCATTTGTTTAGAAACGACATACCTCTTAGCGAAAAGAATATTACCACTGAAGTTTCGGTTCAAAATCTATGGTTTTCTGACAAAGACTATAAGCGATTGGGGACATTAATAAAATGGAATCCTGCAATAAAAACAGAAAAGGATAGAGAAGGCCTTTTAAAAGCTCTTCTTGATGATAGAATAGATATTATTACAACAGATCATGCGCCACACACCATAGAAGAAAAGCAAAAGCCTTATTTTCAATCAATGTCGGGAGCCCCAATGGTGCAGCATGCTCTATATATTTTGCTAGAATTATATAAAAGAGGACTTATCTCTTTAGAGAAGATCGCTGAAAAGATGAGCCATAATGTAGCAATTCTTTATGGTATTGAAAAAAGAGGGTTCATTCGTGAAGGATATTTTGCTGATTTAACTTTAGTTGACTTGAATTCACCATGGACTGTTAGTAAAGAAAATGTTTTATACAAGTGCGGATGGTCACCTTTGGAGGGAGAAACGTTTCACTCGAAAGTGACTCATACCTTTGTTAATGGAAATGTTGTTTACGAAAACGGCAGTTTATCAAGGTTTTGTGCAGGGCGAAGACTAGAGTTTAAACAGGAAAGCGGTGCCAAATAGTTATGGTTAAAATAGATGAGTTTATTTTGAGTTAGTATAAAATGGATTCAATTTGAAAGCTTCATAGTCATAATGGCTAAGGAGCTTTTTTTTGTAAAAAAAAACTCTTTAAGACAGATTTTTTTTTATAACATGTGTTTTTAGTCATTTTTCAATCTTGTATAAATGTTGACTAATTATTCATTACTATAATGTGTTGTTTTTATTGGATTTGGTTTATTAGACATGGGAGGAATACCAAATAACAGAAATATATTTTTTGACGGAATTCTATCTAGTTGTCTCCAAAAAACTTGGTAATTGGATTTGGAGAAACAAAGTTACCGTGAAATAATCAAAGAGTAGTATCGTCAGGATTTTTAGAATCCACGGATCGTATTATTAACAATTAAAAGTTTAATATTCATCTTGACTTTAGATTATCTCTAGATTATTGTTCACAAGATACCACTCATTTTTCTGATGCGTCAAAAAGATCCATTACTAAAGATGAAGAAAGGAATTATTCAAGATATTAAATAACAAGAAGATGCTCCACTTAAAGGCTAGTGGTTGATTTTGAAATAACCAGCCCCACTGGAGATTAGTATTCAATAAATTCTATACAGGTAATAGTCTGGTTAAATAGTGTAATCGTTTTCAGGTTACGATTGCTATATAGATTGATGGTTGTAATAGTAAATGTTGCGTAACACTAGCATAACACTGAATTTACATTTGCGTATTACTTTTGTACAATGTTTTAAAAAAAATATTGAAGGGGAAAACAGAGAATATAGCTGCTGAGTCAAGAACGGCGGCTGTAGCAGTAGGAATAAAAGTAATCGATACTTTTTGCTACTATTATAAAATAATGTGGATCGTTTAATGAAAATAAAAAAAAATGTTAGTGACATCAATATATCTGGTTGCGATTTACTGGCTTTAGTCGATGTTACTACAAATATTTAGATGGCTTCAAGAGATTTGAAAACAGAAGATTAATTTAAATTTTCTGAAAACAGTTAAAAGTAAAAGACACGAAATTTAAAATATAAACATAGAGAGTTTAGAATAATTAACCGATTTTTGCAGACCCATTTAAAAAATTATTATCAATTATGGAACAAATTTATTTAGTAATGCTCGTTGTTTTGGGTATACTTGCAATAACGGATCTGGTTGTAGGAGTTAGTAATGATGCCGTAAACTTCCTTAATTCTGCAATAGGTTCTAAAGCTGTTTCTTTCCGTACCATTATGATTGTGGCCAGTTTAGGAGTTTTAGTGGGGGCGTTATTCTCAAGTGGAATGATGGAGATTGCTAGAAGTGGAATTTTTATTCCAGCCATGTTCAGTTTTAATGATGTTATGATTATTTTTTTGGCTGTCATGATTGCGGACATTATACTGTTAGATTTTTATAATTCTTTCGGAATGCCTACTTCTACAACAGTATCCATCATTTTTGAACTTTTGGGCGCCGCTTTCTGCCTTGCACTCTATAAAATATATATTTCAGGTGACAGTTTTAATACGGTTGGAAATTATATTAATACTGAGAAAGCGACACAGATTGTTTCCAGTATTCTTCTCTCAGTTATTTTATCGTTTACTTTGGGTAGCATTGTTCAGTATATTTCACGTCTTATTTTTACTTTTCAGTACGAAAAGAGGATGAAATATATTGGGTCAGTCTTTGGAGGATTTGCGATTACCGCTATCAGCTTTTTCATACTGATTAAGGGGTTAAAAGGTGTTTCTTTTATCAATGACAATACCCATTTGTGGATTAAAGAAAATCAGTTTTTGATTATTGGTGGGAACTTTGTTTTTTTCACCTTGCTTTCTCAGGTATTAATGACTTTTTTCAAGGTTAATATTCTTAGAGTGATTATTGTTATCGGAACCTTTGCATTGGCATTGGCGTTCGCCGGAAATGATCTGGTTAACTTCATCGGAGTGCCAATCGCAGCATTCAACTCTTACCAGATTTTTAGTGGGTCGGGAGTTTCTGGTGATGTATTTATGATGGGAGGTCTTGCGAATGAAAATATTGTAGCTCCATTCTACTTTTTGGTATTTGCGGGAGTTGTTATGGTAGTAACCATATGGACTTCTAAAAAAGCAAAAAATGTTATTGAAACCGAAGTCAATTTATCGAGGCAAGACGAAGGATCAGAGCGTTTTTCGTCGAATGCTTTATCTAAATCGGTGGTTAGATCAAGTGTATATATTGGTCAATGGCTTAATTATATTTTACCTAAGGCCATTCAAATTAGAATTGACAAACAATTTGAAAAACCAGAATTAAAAGGAAAAAAGAAAAAAGAGGAACCTGCTTTTGATATGATTCGTGCTGCCGTCAACCTGATGGTGGCAAGTATTTTAATATCTATTGGTACTTCACTGAAATTACCGCTTTCCACCACTTATGTTACCTTTATGGTGGCTATGGGATCTTCGTTTGCAGATAGAGCATGGGATAGAGAAAGCGCAGTTTATCGTATCGCTGGTGTTTTTAACGTTATTGGGGGTTGGTTTTTTACGGCTATTATTGCCTTTGTATCTGCCTTTATTATTGCTTTTTTACTAAAAGCAGGAGAGGTTTTTGCTTTTGTGGGACTATTGGTTTCTTTGGGAATTATCTTGTATCGTAGTGCAAAAAAATATAATAAGAAAGAGAAAGAAGTACAGGAATTAATGCTTCTGAAGCGAGAAGATATTGTAACAATCAATGAAGTTATTAATGAAAGCTCGGTTCAGATTTCACACGTGATTCGCAGTACCAACGAAATATACAGTAATGTAATTAATAATTTAGGACTTCAGGATTTAGGTAAGCTAAAGCAGAATAAAAAAGTTTTAAAAAAACTCGAGAAAGAAGTGGATGAATTGAAGACTAATGTCTACTATTTCATTAAAAATTTGGATGAAACCTCTGTCGAAGCTAGTATGTTCTACATTATGATTTTGAGGTATCTGCAGGATATGATTCAGTCACTTGTTCTTATAAGCCAAAACAGTTACAATCATATTGATAACAATCATAAACAACTAAAATTCAACCAGATTAGAGATCTTAAAAAAGTAGATAATGAATTAATGTCTCTTTTTGATAAGATAGAAGTTGTTTTTAATGATAACACTTTTGACGATATTAGTAATCTTGTCGAAGGAAGAAATGAGCTTTTAGAGCTAGTATCCACTTTGATTCAAAAGCAAATTGGAAGGATTAGAACGGTAGAAACAAGCCCGAAAAATAGTAAGTTGTATTTTTCCTTGCTTTTAGAAACTAACGACTTAATAAAAGCGACGATGAATTTACTTGAGTTATTTAAAGAATTTAATGTTCAGGCCAATTCAAAAGTTGCTAAATCGTAACTAAAATATTTTAAATCTTTGATAAGCATACAAATACTAATATTGCTTGGATTAGGCTTTTTTATGGTATCAATACTTTGATAATTGTGCCCCATTTGTGAGGTTTTTGGATAACACTCAGAAAGGTTTTATTTTTAACAAATTTTTAAAGATAAACGTGTTCTATGCGTTTTAAATAGACAATTTAATTAAAGCGTTGAAACATTTCGATAGGATAGCGGATCATTGCACTAGTATTGCAGAATCTATTTATTTTATGATTAATGCAAAGACGATTAAGTATGAAAAAGTTATTTATAAAAAGTAGTTATTTGATCTTGTAGAGATAATTTAAAGTTAATTTCGCCTCTATTTTAGATCGAAAATCAGATCACTTGTTATAAAAAAATCGTCACTAATATTCAAAGATATTAAACAGATTTTCCAAATCGATTGAAGTATTTAAAGATTTTAATCCTGCGTAATACGCCACTTCTGACAAGTTTTCAATTATAAAACTGTCTTGATCGGCGTAGGGTACCAAACCTTCTTTTTTTAATTTTTTTGCTAAATATATTTGTTCGTATTGTCCTGGAGTGGGTATGAAAAAAGCTTTTTTGTTCAGTTTCGCCAAATCCATAATAGTGGTGTATCCAGATCGACACAGGACAATATCACTTTCGTTAAATGTTTGTTCCAGTTGGCGGCTATTCATAAAATTATAATAGCAAATTGTATCAATTTGTTCCTTTACTTGATCTGCTTGTATTACTCCTTTAATAAAAACTACATTGCCTTTGAATCGTAGGACTTCAGTTTTTAGCTTTTCTTCTAATATTCCTCGTTGTGGTTCGGGTCCTGAAAGTATTATCATTAGGTCATATTTCTTGGGTATATCTTTTTTTTGCATTCGACTTAATGGGCCAATGTATCTCAGCTTTAAAGAATCCTTGTTTAGATGGCTCAGATCTCCTGCTAGATTTCGAGTAGTTGGTGTATCGGGAACCCAGCATTCGGAATATTTTTTTATAATATTTTGATGCAATTTAGTGGTGAGCCAGGTGGTGTTTCCGGTCATTACTTGTAGCTGGTGCGTAATAAATACAGAGGGAATGCTTTTACTAAAGACGCCCAGCCTGCTGTCTGATATGATTCCGTCTATACCATATTGACTGATCCAGGTTTTTACCAATTGTTTTTCGTGCATTATTGCCCCTATCATATTTGGTAAGTTATGTATTAACTTCCATTTAAAATTTTTACCATTTTTTGCATACTCTATATGGTAGGATGGCAGTTCTAGAAATTTTAAATAAGGAAACTCTTTCCGTAATAACTCAAGGGCAATGCCGTCTGAAGCAATTATAGGGATATGATTTCTTTGCTGTAATGCTTTTATAATAGGAATACAACGCGTAGCATGCCCCAAGCCCCAGTTCAAAGGCGCAATCAAAATAGTTCTATTTTCTTGGATGGCGTCTTTTAGCATAGGTAGTATTCATTTTCGTGCAAGTTACATAAACAAAGGATTCGTAAATATAGAACCGAGATTACCAAAGTATTAAGTTATTGTCTTAAAGGATGAAACACAGAATGGATTATTTTAAAAATAAGCTCTTAATTGAATATTTCCAGTATGAATGGTTTTACTTAATTCACTCTTGCGTCCCTGATAATTTAGGTTAATATCTAAAAACTGCGTGATATTCTTTTGAACAAGCAATCGCCATGTTATGTTTTGACCGGTTTGCAGGCCTTCCAGCATTTGGAAACCAACAGAGGAGTAGGCATCGCCAGTAAACTTATTTCGATAAAAAGAAACTTCGCCGTTCATTGTGAGTTTGTTCTCCCCTGAATAGGTAAATGAAGTTCCGAAGCGACTTTGATGTAGGGTCTCTAAATTGCCTATTTTGTTTTTCTTGTTTTGCAATTCATAAAACAGATTCCAGCTTGTATTTTTTGAAAATAAGTAACTGATTTTTGGCGCTAATTGATAGCCTTTTATAGTGAAGTTTTGTTCAGGAAAATTTTCAGATAAGATAGATGTTTGCATTGTTTTTATAAAAGCGCTAAACAACCAACTTTCCCTGTACAAATGGTAATATTGGATCTGATGGGAACTGTTTTCCGATTCTTGCGAGCCGATGGAAAGTAAGTTTTTTGCTAGGTTTTGCAAATAGGAATAGGTAACCGAATGGTCTTGCTTCCCTCGATTGTAGAATAAACTATTTCTGAAACTAGAGCTCAGTCCCAAAGCATTATCCTTTGATGAAGAGAACGGATTCAATTCGAAGTTGTTTCCTTCGTTTTTTGTTTTTCGATCAATGATAAAAGAGGTTTGATTGTAGAAAAAAGAAGCTATCTTTTTTAACCCAGTATCGTTTTGCCATTGATTCGGATTTAAAATCAAAGATTGGGAAAATTTAGTTTGATGGGTTTTTATATAAACTCGATTTGGTAAATATACTCTAATGAACGTCGCCTGATCAATAAACGGAGCCACTTCAAATTCTTGTAATTCCTGTAGTCCATTGTCGTTGTAGTCATTCCAAGTGTAAACTCCTTGTCCTGCGGGAACTTCCAGATAAGTGAATTCCTGTTGAGCTAGCGTTCCTGAATTAGTTTCGTAGGCAGTTGTTCCTAGAATTAATTGATTAAAAAAACGATCATTGTATACGATTCTAGAATTTAGGGAAGGTTCGTTCTTTTTTGAAGAGTCAGTGAAGTTCAGAACCCGATAATTTGCGTAAACGGACAAATCAGTTTTGTTTGTCTGGATTAATTTCGATTTCAAAAAATAGGTCTGGGAACTGTTTACCTTTTGTAATAAACCACTCTGTATGCTGTCGTTATTTCTTTTCAAAAATCCCAGTTCGACAAATACCTTAGTACTATCGCCACGACCTGTAAAAATTCCATATTCGGAAAATCGTTGGCTTAAATTAGAAAATTCTTTTGTGGATTTATTTTTTTCCTGATTGTCTTCAAACCTTTGGCTTGTGCCAATCCAGTTCTTGTTAAAATGATATTTAACTTGAGATTCATTCCTAATGAATTTAGAAGAAGTTACTGTTCCATCACTTTTCAGGTAGCTACCTTGGTTTTGAAACAGCCAGTTTTTAGTGTTATATTGGCCATTTAGAATATGCCTGTTGCCCGAAAAGCTATCTGAAAACGCCAGCTTTTCAAATTGGTAGGTTATTAGTCCTTTATTTGCTAAATTAATTGCTTTGTTTAAATTAAAATTGATCCCAGATACTAGTAAGCTTTGATTTCCAATAGCAGTTGTTTCCAGATTCCAGTCCCTGTTAAATTCGATGGTATAAATTCGTTCAACTGAACTGAATTCTTTTTGGGTAAATTGATAATTTGCAAATGCATCAATATCCCATTTTGCTGAAAAAATCCGCTGTTTTAGATTTACTTTACCACTTAAGCCTTTGTTATCAGAGTCGTCACTAACAGAAAAAAGATTTTTGTCATTATTACTGATTCCTATTTCAAAATTAACTGCTGATTTTTCTGATGGCTTATAACTCCCCAAAAATGTGGCGATTTGAATTTTTGTAGGTGAGACTAATTTGATAATCGGTTCATAATCTCCTTGCGGGATTGCGTTGATGGGTGCGATATATTCATATAACCTATTGATGCCGGAAGCATTTTTCAAGACGTAATTTCCTTTTTTAGTGCCAACTGAACTGAATCGAACATTAAACAATTCCTCTTGTGAGTCATTGGAATATTCAAAAACTTCAACGGAGTTAATAATAGTTTTTTTATATAGTAGCTTATTGTCAGAATAGGAGTCCACGTATGCTGAAGGCGCTACCATTAATTCTGGATTGTCTCCAGCACCTGATAAAATTTGCGCTTGTTCTTCTGTAAGATTTTGTTGCAGGGGTTGGTTTTTTATATCATTTTCAGAATATAAGTAACTCCCAAAACTCCACTTCTCATTTTCGTGAGTGGCTCCTGCATAGCTTACAAATCGGGTGTAATTGCGATCTGAGTATTGGTATTCTATTGCAATTCGCATTTCAGAAGTTATCGTAAATAGGGGAGTGAATGTAATTTCACCAGCATTGTAGTCGATGGTGTAATCGTTATTTTCTCCTCTTTTTAAAAGAAGTCCATTTACATAAACTCTTTCAGAACCTGATATTACGAGGACATACAGTTCGCCATTTGTACCTTTTAATTTGTATGGACCCTGGCTACCTTCGATTCCAGTAAAGTTACTTTTTGCGTATTGTCCCCTTACTAAAGCTGCAGACGCAAACACATTAGTTCTATTTTTATCGGTTCCAAAAGTGAAATTTGTGGATAGTCCTTGTACTTTTTTATTAAAATTAAGAAACTGGGTTTTGTGATTTTCAAGAAATACATCTCCGGCTCGTAGGCTCCATTTATCGCTAAAAAGTTCCATGAAAACATTATCAAACTGATCCAGCTTTTGGGAATATCCTCCATCCTGTAGTGGGATATTATTGTCTTGCAAAGAAGCTCGAAGACTCACTTTTTCTGATAATTTGCCTGTTATTTGCAAGTCTAGATTGGAGTTTAAAACCGTGTTTTGGTTGTTGCCAATGGTGACACCACGTGTAATACTTCCCGAGGTGTTTAGTCCATCAAACGGAATGTTTTTCTGTGTGGGATTTACATCAATTTTATAGAGCCTTTCTTCGTTTATATCATTACTGACGATGCGGCTGGGATCGTAAGTTTGGTATGTTTTAGTTAAAAAATCGGGAAATTTTAGGTATTGGACTGTAATTGAATCTGAGGTAAGAGGAAAGTTTTTATTGATAATTAATGTGCCGCTTTGAAAGTTAACCTCAAATAAAGACGAGTCAATAGCATTGTCATTGCTGTCAAACAACCTAAAAAAACTAGAATTGAGACTTTCGTTTTCGAGATGGATGCTATCTCTGGAAACATGGATTTTTTTTATTTTGTATAACGATTTGTTTTCTTGAGCTTGCAGCCCAGAAAAATAAATAATCATAGCTAACAGCAATACTTTTTTTAGCATAAAGAAAATAACGTCTATATCTCAAAAGTATTGTATTCTATATAATTGTGTGCAATTGTTATGCATTAACGATTAAAGTTTTAGTATTTATCGTCACTGGTGACGATTTGCATTGTTTCTGTGCTGACTTGTTTCAAAATAACTTTTTTACCTTGTTCTACTGTTTGTGTGGCTGTATCGTTAAAATGTCTAATGGTATATAAAGTAACATTTTCGGTAAAGTCAACTTTGAATTTTTTTGACAATAAGCTGTTCAAAGCTTTAAAATTATAAAATTTATCTTCTACACATACTGCAAAACTAATTGCTGTATTCTGTATTAAGTTCACTTTAAGTTTGAATTCATGAAACAAAGCAAAAATTTCACTTATGTTTTCTTCCATGATGAAAGAGAAGTCAATTGATGAGAGCGAAATTAGCAATTGGTTTCTTTTGACAATGAAGCAGGGTAAATGCGGCTCTAATGCAACACCTTTAGAAACACTTGTTCCCTTTAATAAAGGGTTGATAAAAGATTTTACATACAGTGGAATTTCTTTCTTTTGTAGAGGTTGTAATGTTTTTGGATGGATAACGGTTGCGCCATAAAAGGCTAATTCGATTGCTTCGCGATAAGAAATCTGATTCAGTAAACTAGCATTTTCAAAATACCGTGGGTCAGCATTCATGACTCCCGGAACATCTTTCCAAATAGTTACACTTTCTGCATTCAAGCAATAAGCGAAAATGGCAGCTGTATAGTCAGAACCTTCTCGACCTAATGTAGTTGTGAAGTTGTTTTCATTAGAACCCAAAAAACCTTGGGTAACGTTAAGAACTTTTCTTTTTATATTTTTTGAAATATTTTTTTGGGTTAAATCCCAATTCACCTCTGCATCTCTATAATTTGAATTCGTTTTAATGAAATTACGAACATCAACCCATTGTGTTTTGATCTTCATAAAATTCATAAAATGGCTCAATATAGTTGTAGAGATTAATTCTCCAAAACTTACGATTTGATCGTAAACGAAATTATAATTGGGAGACTTATTGTGGGCCAAAAAATATTCTAAATCTGAAAAATGAGACTGTACTGCAACGAAAACCTCATTTTTGTCGTCCTCGAATAAATCCAATAAGATTTGGTTGTGGTATTTTTTGACCTCTTGGACAGATGACTTCAAAGTGGGAGATTTATCAAAATAATCTTTTATCACCACTTCAAGGGCATTTGTTGTTTTTCCCATGGCGGAAACCACCAATAGTACATCCTCAAAGCCTACTTTCTGTAAAACATCGTAAACGTTTCTTATACCTTCAGCATCTTTTATAGACGCTCCTCCAAACTTGAATACTCTCATATTTTTTTAAACAAATATTTTTGTAACTTTATTTCAATCTATTATCGACAAAATAATTAATTCCTTCCTCGTCCATCTGCGCTAAATACCAGTTTTTAAGTACTTTTGCTCCTGATTTTTCGTAGAAGTCAATTGCTGGGGTGTTCCAGTCAAGTACATGCCAATCAATTCGTAGGACATTGTCCCTCTTGCCTTGTTTAATGATTTCAGAATACAGGGCATAGCCTAATCCTGTGCCTCTCATTTTTTGCTTTACCACTAAATCTTCTAGATGAATTATTTTTCCCTTCCAAGTAGAGTATCGATAGTAGTACAATGCAATTCCAACGATCTCTGATTCGGCTTCCGCCACAAAAACATGGAATAATGGATTGGAACCAAAACCGTCCCGAACCAAATCATCTACTGTTACTAAAACTGCATCGGGCTCCTTTTCATAATCCGCCAGTTCTTGAATCAATTCTAAAACGGCGCTCATGTCTTCCGGTCTTCCTGTTCTAATGTTCATATAATCTAATTTAATAAGTTTAAATGCTTAAAATAAAGCTTTTTCAACTCCTAATTCAACTGTTTTAGTAGCAAATATACAATACTGCCAAACTAAGTAAATTTTATTCAAATCATTTTCACAAAAAAACCGATATTTGTGACCTTAAACTAACTACAACGATTTCGTAATGGAAGAACGCAACAAGACCTTAGGGGAATTTATCATTGAAAACCAAAAAGCCTTTCAATATTCGTCTGGCGAATTATCCAGAATTATTAATTCAATCCGATTGGCAGCAAAGGTGGTTAATTATAAAGTGAATAAAGCTGGATTAGTTGATATAGTGGGATCGGCAGGAGAGCAAAACATTCAAGGAGAAGACCAGCAAAAAATGGATGTTTATGCCAATGAGGTTTTTATTCAAACCTTAATAAATCGTGAAATTGTATGTGGTATTGCTTCTGAGGAAAACGACGATTTTATAACAGTGCAGGGTAGCGATAACAGTCACAACAATAAATATGTTGTTTTGATGGATCCGCTGGACGGTTCTTCAAATATAGACGTAAACGTTTCTGTGGGTACTATTTTCTCTGTTTATAGGAGGATTACTCCAGAAGGAACTCCCGTAACGATAGATGATTTCTTGCAGCCAGGTACCTGTCAAGTTGCTGCAGGATATGTAATTTACGGGACATCGACCATGATTGTTTACACAACAGGTCATGGAGTAAATGGCTTTACTTTAAACCCAGCAATTGGAACCTTTTATTTGTCACATCCAAACATGAAGTTTTCCGAAGACGGGACTATCTACTCTATTAATGAGGGAAACTATATTCATTTTCCTCAAGGAGTAAAAAATTATCTTAAGTACTGCCAATCGGAAGAAGGTGATAGACCGTATACTTCTCGTTACATAGGAAGTCTAGTCTCTGATATCCATAGAAATATGATAAAAGGAGGGATTTATATTTACCCAACAAGTTCTAAAGCCCCGAAAGGGAAACTACGACTGTTGTATGAATGCAATCCAATGGCATTTATTGTAGAGCAGGCCGGAGGAAAAGCGTCCGATGGTTTTGGAAGAATAATGGAACTTCAACCAACTGAATTACATGAACGTGTGCCGTTTTTCTGTGGGAGCTACAATATGGTTAAAAAAGCAGAAGAATTTATGCATGACGCAAAATTAAGTAAATATTAATAAAAAGAAAAAAGCTTCCGTTAATTCCGGAAGCTTTTTTCTTTTTATTAATTCATTTTCTCTGTCTTTTCTATTTCTATTAGAAAAGTATCTAAATCTGCTTTTTCGTCCGCTAGTGAAAGTGCTTTAGAGACAACTGCATTCACATTTTCGGATGTAAAACCAATACCTAAACTAAGTTTTTTCAACATAATTTCCTGATTATCGCCTAGGTGATGATCTACATTGACAATTCGAGCCAAATCATATAAACGCTCAATCCTCTGTGAATTTAAGTAAGGAGGATTAATTGGGTATTTTGTAGGGTTTTCTAGAATTTCTTCATATTCTTCTTGAGAAATTCCTAGTCGAATCGCTAATTTGTCTAAAAATTCTTTTTCTTCCGGGGCAAAAACTCCATCTGCTAATGCTAATCTTACAATGGAAGAAAAGTGACCTTTATTTCTTTGTTTGAATTCGCTATCAAATAAATCTGAGAATGACATAGTAATTTTTTTATTTATATAGAACAAAGATAATTCAATTTTTAAAATATTAATTTTCTTTTTAGTTTTTCTTTAACTACCATCCTTTTTAATAAAATAAAAGTTAGGATTAGCAGCTTCAATTCCGTCATTTTCAAAATTAATCGTAAGTTTACAATCCGTTTATCAATTTAATTATTTAACCGATGTCACAATTTTGGATTTATTTTCAAATAGGATTAAAGCATGTTTTAGACATAGATTCTTATGATCATGTTTTATTTTTAATCGCATTGGCTACTCCATTTTCTTTCAAAGACTGGAAGAGAATAGTGCTTTTAGTTTCCCTTTTTACAATTGGTCATACAATGGCTTTATTGCTTTCTGTTTTTGGGATTATTGCTTTCAAAGTAAGTGTGATTGAATTGTTAATTCCGATAACCATTTTGATAACAGCAATCTATAATCTTTTAACTGCAAGTAAATCAAATAAAAATCGGGGATTGAATCTAATTTTTTTTATAACTCTGTTTTTTGGGATAATACATGGGCTGGGTTTTTCAAACTACTTCAAATCGATTCTTGGCGGAAGTGCCGTGTCTAAATTATTGCCTTTGTCTGAATTCGCATTAGGAATTGAGGCTGCGCAAATTGTTGTGGTTTTTATTGTTTTAATTTTGTCGTATACTGTACAGACCGTTTTTAGATTTTCTAGAAGAGATTGGGCATTAGTATTTTCGGCATTCGTTATAGGAGTTGTATTGCCAATGATAATCGGAAATGAAATATGGATAAGATAAAAATGGAGATAAAAAAGTTAAATAAATACGACAAAGCATATCTTAGAATTGCAACAGAGTGGGGCCTTTTATCCTATTGCAAGCGGAAACAAGTGGGTGCGATAATTGTTCGTGATCGAATGATAATTTCGGATGGTTATAATGGAACACCTTCTGGTTTTGAAAACTGCTGTGAAGATGAAGAAGGGCTAACGCGCTGGGATGTTTTACATGCAGAGGCAAATGCAATACTTAAAGTGGCGAGATCCACTCAGTCATGTGAAGGAGCTACTTTATATATAACCCTGTCTCCCTGTAAAGAATGTAGTAAATTAATACACCAATCTGGAATAAAAAGAGTGGTTTATCATAAAGGGTATCGTGATGATTCTGGAATTCAGTTTTTATTAAAAGCGGGAGTGATTGTTGAGCATATTCAGGCACTAGAAGAGTAAATGAAAAATAATATTAAATACCTACCTATACTTTTTGGAGCTACTCTTGCACTAGGGTTCGCGCTGGGAGGACTTTTGAATTCATCTAACAATAATTACTTTTCAGTAAACAATACTTCAAAAACAAAACTCAGTAAACTTATTGACTTTATCGATAATGAATATGTAGATGATGTAAATACAGATTCCATCGTAAATATAACCGTCGATAATATTCTAGGGCAGCTAGATCCACATTCTGTATATATTCCTCCAAGTGAGCAAGCGGAAGTCGCTGAAAATATGAAAGGTGACTTTGTGGGAATCGGAGTTAGCTTTTATATGTATAATGATTCTTTAGCGATCATAAAACCTCTTGAAAATGGTCCTTCGGCACGAGCGGGAATCAAAGCAGGGGATAGAATTTTATATGCGGGGAAAACAAAGCTGTTTGGGCGGGAATTGCCTAGCGACAGTTTGTTTTCTAACTTAAAAGGGGAACAAGGTTCCGTTGTTGAATTAACTATTTATAGAAAATCAGAACGAAAGAGAATAAAAGTAAAAATTAAAAGAGATGTCATTCCTTTAAAAAGCGTCGATGTGTCAGTGCTCTTGAATGACAGTATTGGTTACATAAAAATCAATAGATTTGCCGAGACTACATTTGAAGAATTTAAGACAGGACTGACCAAATTAAAAAGGGAGGGTGCTGCAGCACTTGTCATTGATCTTAGGGATAACGGAGGTGGTTATATGGATCAAGCTATTGAAATTGCCGATGAGTTAATGAAAGATAAAGAATTAATAGTTTTCACCAAAAACAAAACCGGTAATATAAAAAAAACCTATGCCACTAAAAAGGGCAATTTTGAGAATGGAGCTGTATTTGTATTAATCAATGAAAATAGTGCTTCAGCTAGCGAGATTCTTGCGGGCGCCATCCAGGATAGTGATAGGGGAACTATAGTAGGTCGTCGTTCTTTTGGAAAAGGATTAGTGCAGCGCGAAATGGATTTTGCCGATGGCTCTGCAGTGCGCTTGACCGTTGCCCGATATTATACGCCTACAGGAAGATCAATCCAAAAGCCGTATTCGAAAGGGAATGAAGAATATTTTAAAGAATCAGAATCTCGTTTTGAAAAAGGGGAGTTATTTGAAAAGGATAGTATAAAAGTCGTGGATAGTTTGAAGTTTAAAACCCCAAAAGGAAAGATTGTATATGGAGGTGGAGGTATCGTTCCTGATAGTTTTGTTCCAATAGCGGCAGAGCGCGCTAATGAGAATATCGTTTATTTAATGCAATCCGGCATCGTGGGCAATTTTGTTTTTGAGCAATTGGATCGTGATAGGAGTGTCTTTAAAGGGCTTTCGTTTAAGGACTTTGTTTCCAAAATGAATGCCACCAATTTATACTTCAAGAATTTTCAAGAACAGCTAAACAAAAATGGAGTAGTCATAAGTTTAACAAGTAGCAAGACAGTGGTGAAGCAGTATCTTATGGCCGAATTTGCTAGGCAGTTGTATGGAGAAAATAAGTATTATGAAATTGTTCTGAAGGGAGACGCTATGATTAGAGCAGTCTTAAATAACAAAAGCAAAAAGTAAGGTTTTATAAAGGCTTTTTATTTTTCATTATCCCAATCTTTTCTATATCGAATAAGCTCCTTATCGATTATCTCTTGTGATGTCTTTAATAAATATTCTGGGTCTTCAGAATATAATGGTGGAAAATAAGTAATTTTTATTTCGGTAGTCCGTTTTCCAAAACATTTCAAAAAATGAGGAATAAAGGTGTCGTCATTTACAAAAGCATCTGATATTACTTTATAATCGATAGCAACGGGAATAATTGCTGCTTTTATTTGAGTGGCAGTTTTAAATGAACCGTAATTAAACGTTATAGTGGTTGGCAAAACATGAGTTGTACCTTCCGGAAAATTAATTACGGAGTTGCCGTTATTGATAATTTCCTTTATGTTTTCGCAAGTTTTTTGTCGACTATCTTGACATTTTCTGTCAACGAAAACAACCCCTGATATTTTACAGAGATAGCCAATGAGAGGCCAAGATGCAACTTCTTTCTTGCCTATAGGAAAAGCATTTAGATGAGTAACAATAAGTATGGGGTCAAAATAAGAACGATGATTAGCAATGATTAACCCCTGAACTGTTGGTAGTTCACCATAAATAATACTTCGAATTCCTAAAACTCGATTCGTTATTTTTAGTATAAAGTCACGGAGTAAAAGAGCGTTTCGTTTGGAAGTTTTTTTACTCCAAAAAAAACTTACCAAAAAAAAGCTTAATGAAAAAAACGAAACATAGAGAATAAATATGATGAGTCTGATTATTGCAAGTAGAAATGAAAGCATAGCGTTGATTTTATAAAAAGGTAAATCTAGCATTAATTTTCTAATATGCTAATTTCTATTTATCTGATGCTGTCGTGTGCATGAGTTTGAACACCATCGTTCCATAAAGTGAGAATGTCTGTGGCAACGGCAGCTCCACTTCCTGCAGCGATTGCCAATTGACTTCTCCAGCCGGCAAGGGTGCCAGTCACATAAATACCTTCAGTCACTTTGTGGTCTAGGTTTCGCAATTGAACTCTCTGCTTCTCGGGTATTGATTTTCGGTGGGGCTCAATATATTGAATCAGTCCTTCAATGGAAAACGTATTTGCAGCTCCAATACCAATAACAATTATTTTGGATTTGTAACTGTTCTTGTTTGTGACTATGGTAAATTCAGGATGTTCTCCGTCAATTTTAAGGACTTTTTCGTTGGGAATTTGTGTGATGTGCGGGTAAGTATTAGACAAATTCTGAGTGCTTTGCTTCAATAAATCAGAGCCGAGGCTACCCGGTGAAATCCCATAGGCATTATTGAAAACGGCTTCTTGCAAGGAAGACGTTTTTTGATGGGTAAATATTCCGACTTTTTTTCCACTGACAAAAGCCTCGTTTTTAGCAGAGCCCAATATAAGGGAGCATGAAATACCAGAAACGCCTCCTCCAATAATTAAAACATCAAACATGGCTATAGTTACTCATTCAATTTCTCTTCAATTTTTTTGGACATTCTAAAAATTAACAGAATTAACACGGCGCAGAATGATGCTGCAATTCCAATAAAAGCAACTACACTATCTCCTTGAAATGGATGTTTGAAGTCTAACAAAGTGATGTTAAAGATAATAAGCGCCAATGCTAGAAATACTAAGATGTTGGTGAATATTTTCATAAGATTGTTTTTTTCTTTGTATTCGTAAAAATGAACTACGGAAACTATTTGATTTAAATGGATCTCCGTAAAGATCAGATTATTATTACCTGATATATTATTTGGCAAATTTATATAAAAAAAAATTACACAAACAAACCTTTAACATTAGCTGCAAATAATTTAACAGCTATTGCAAGTAATATAACTCCAAAAACCTTGCGGATGATTCCTAGCCCTGAAGACCCAAGCATTCTTTCGATTTTAGAAGATGATTTTAAAACAAGGTAAACTAAAATCATATTGAGTAAAATGGCAATAATTATATTGACGGTGTGGTATTGTGATTTTAAGGATAGCAAAGTAGTCATTGTCCCTGCGCCAGCAATTAAAGGAAAAGCGATTGGTACAATAGAAGCTGTTTCAGATTCTTCTTCCTTGTATAAACGAATACCTAAAATCATCTCCAGTGCAAGAAAAAAAAGAACAAAAGCTCCTGCTACCGCAAAAGAATTCACATCAATTCCAATTATGTTTAATAGTTCCTCTCCAATAAAAAGAAAAAGGACCATGATGATCATGGCTACAATAGTGGCTTTTTCAGACTGAATGTGTCCTACTTTACTCCGCAAATCAACAATGATTGGAATGCTTCCTAAAATATCAATTACGGCAAAAAGGACCATTCCAACTGTAGCAATCTCTCTTATGTCAACTTGCATTATCATTTTTTTATTTTTTTGCAAAGTTATACTATTCGACGGAATGTGTATGTAATCAAGGCTTTATTAAACCTTCTAATTTAAGGTTTTATCACATTCATTTTTTTAAACCTTCTCGTTTGCATTTTGTATTGTTCTTGTGTTAAAAGCGGTATTTAATCAGTATGCTTTGTCTTTCTTTGACTATCTTTGCAGCTTATAATCATATTACCAATTACAATGTTTCAATTAGGAAAAACCTTAGTATCCGAAGATATATTAGATAAAGATTTTGTTTGTAATCTATCAGCCTGCAAAGGTGCTTGTTGTGTAGACGGCGATGCTG
>JBLIKQ010000039.1:0-19768 GCA_047635475.1 Porticoccaceae bacterium | reverse complement strand
AATTTTCTTTTCTAATAATGCTAATGGCATAACACCTGATTCTAACACTTTTTCATGGAATTTTTTGATATCAAATTTATCTCCCATTTTGTCTTGTGCTTTTTTACGCAGTTCCAGGATTTTTAATTGTCCTATTTTGTATGATAATGCTTGTCCGGGAATAGCCATGTAACGCTCTATTTCTGTAGTGATTCCAGCTTCACTTTCAGCCTCATTATCCATAGAGAATTTGATTGCTTGCTCTCTTGTCCAGCCTTTACTGTGTAATCCAGTGTCAACAACTAGTCGCACAGCTCTGTGCATTTCATTCCCTAACATACCAAAGTATTGATAAGGGTCTTTATACAAGCCTAACTCTTTACCCAAGCTTTCGGTATATAACGCCCAACCTTCACCATAAGCCCCAAACCAATTGTATTTTCTAAAATCTGGTAATGAAGCATTCTCCTGTTGTAGTGAAATCTGAAAATGATGTCCTGGGATAGCTTCGTGTAGAAATAGATCTTCATCACCGTACATATTATACTCTTTTACGTCTGGGATGGGGACATAAAAAACCCCAGGGCTCGAGCCATCTGCTGTTCCTTGACTGTATTCTGCACTTGCTGTTTTTTCTCTAAAGGCTTCAGTTCTTCTAATTTCAAATTTTGTTTTGGGTTGCAAAGAAAATAACTTATCGACGTTTGGTTTTATAAGGCTATGGATTCTTTCAAAATTGGCGATTACTTCCTCTGGTGTTTTGAACGGTTTTAATTCTGGTTTGTTTCTTACATAATCAAAAAACTCCTTCAGCGTTCCTTTAAACCCTACTTGAATCTTCACTTTTTCCATTTCAGAGGTTATGCGCGCTACTTCTTTAAGACCTAATGCGTGAATTTCTTCGGGAGTCATTTCGGTAGTAGTCCATTGTTTTACATAAGCGGCGTATAGGTCTTTTCCAAATGCTAAACTTCCTATTCCACTTGTTGCTCTTGAAGCGGGAAGGTATTCGTTTTTAAGAAACTCCGCCATTTTGTTAAATTTCGGAATCAATTTTTCGTTGATTGTAGCTGTATATTTAGCAGTTAAATCTTTTTTTACTGCATCAGAAAAATTTTCGGGCATTAATTTTATAGAAGAATAATATAAATTGTCTTCTATATTAGGCGTTGCCATTTCTGCAAATTGTGGAATTAATTTTTCGGTCAATACCTTTGGTAAGACAGCTTCTTTTTCAATCCCTCTTTTCATATAGACCATAGCCGAATCAATCCAAACGCTGAATTTATCCATTCTTTTCAGGAAGTTAGTGTAATCTTTTTCAGTTTTAAAAGGCTGTCCGCTGGTTCCGCCTGCATATTGGCCCATTGTCAGATGAGTTCCCCAAAACTGATGGATAGGCATCAGGTTAGTTGGTTGTTTCAGCAATTGTTTTCCAACTTCAACTTCCCATTTTATGATTTCGTAACTGTTTTTTTCTTCGTCAGAAAGTTGACTTTCGTTTATTGAGGATAACCGAGTTTCATATTTGTCAAAAAAGGCAAGTTGTGATTCTCTATAACTATCCGTCATTTCAAATTGCAACTGGTCGTTGTATTCGTTTTGACCATTTTGAGTTGCACCCAAAGGATCAAGCGCATTTTTATCGTCAAAATAGCCTTTTGTGATACTGGAGAAATCCTGTTCTTTGGACTTGCAGTTTACTAATAAAAGGGAAGCAGAGACTGCAATTAAAAGGGAGCTGGTTATTTTCATAATATTCTTTTTTTACTGTGTAGTAAAACTAAATTATATTCCGGGTGCTTTTGTTAATTATTTATTAAAATTTATCCGTTATACAATTGTAAAGCAACGATTGTATCTTCTCTAATTCTTTATTGTTGAAAGTTCCTGACTATTTGAAAAGTGATTTATTACAGTTTTCTAAGGATGCTGGTCTTTTTTGGTTTTAATAAAAAAATCCCATTCGTTTGAGGCGAATAGGATTTTGATATTGTTTTGAAACAAAATGGGAATAAGCTAATGTTACCCATGATATACTCGAGAAGAGATGATTTTGTCCTCCCTAATGTCCAGTACTTCAGCTATAAGTATCTCTTCTTCATTATCTACCGTTCTTATGTATTCCATGAAAACACGATCTCCATTTGCGGTAACTGAGGTCACTTTGTAGTTTAAACTTGGCAATCGGTAGAAAGCCTCTTGCCACCACTCGCGTAATGCTTGTTTACCAGTAATTAAACCATCCGTTTCAGGTTTTAGTAGCTTTAATTTTGGACTAAAATGTGCTGCGTCATCGTCATATAGGGTTAAAAGCTTCTCTAATTCTTTGTTATTGAAAGTTTCAAACCATTTGAAAGCGATCGATTGCAATTTTTCAGGAGTCATCTTGATTTTGTGTTTTAATTAAAAAAATCCCGTTTTGTTTTCGCAAAAGGGATTTTTATTTTATAATTTCAATGAATGTTAAACATTCTTTAAATTGATAACCTCTTGGTCAGTAAGCATTCGCCAGTTTCCTCGAGGTAAATTCTTTTTTGTCAAACCTGCAAAAGCAACTCTGTCTATTCGCAAAACATCATAACTAAAATGCTCAAAAATAGCACGAACCACTTTCACGTTTGAAGATCTTAGCTTTAAGCCGATTTCACTTTTTGCTTCTCCTTCAATATAGCTTACGTCTTCAACAAAAACGCGGTGCCCATCAAGGGTAAGTCCTTTGTTTATTTTTTCTAAATCTTCAAATTTCAAGTTTTTGTCTAATGAAACTTGGTAGATTTTAGATGATTTTTGACTTGGTAAAGTAAATTTACGGATCATGTCAGTATCGTTCGTAAACAATAACAATCCTGTTGTGTTTTTGTCCATTCTTCCAATAGCTCCAATTTTTGCATTGGTGGACCCACGCACTAACTCCATTACATTGCGGTATTCCTGACCTTCGTCAAGTGCCGTTGTGAAGTTTTTAGGTTTGTTTAGTAAGATGTAAACTTTTTTTTCTGGAGTCAAAACAGATCCGTCAAAATTCACCACATCCCCTGGTTTTACCATATATCCCATTTCAACAACTGGGATGCCATTAACTTTTACGTTTCCGGATGTTATGTAAATATCCGCGTCGCGTCTTGAGCAAGCACCAGAATTGGAGATGTATTTATTAAGACGAATTTCATCTTTTACTTTTGGTCTTTTTGGTGCCTGATTTGGTTTTTTCTCCACTTTATCAGAAACAACTTCTGCAACTTTAGTATTTATTTTTACTTTTTTTGGCCCTTGTGCCCTTTTTTGCATCGCAGGTTTTGGCTTGTTTGAGCTAGGTCTAGAAGTTGTTGGTCTAGCACCGCTTTTTTTATTATTGCCTTCCTTATTATTCATAATATTCCATAATTTCTGCGAAGATAGTATTTATATAATTGCTAATCGATAATTGGGATTATAAAACGCTAACTGTCTAATTAATAAGGCTCTTGAAAGAGTAGGGACTGGTTTTTAGAAGCTGTTTCCCGCTATTCGCTGTATCTTTTTGGAGCTGGTAAAAAAACAGCTTAAAAAAGGATGCCGCTGCTATCGGGGCTAAGGGGGGCTGATGTATTTCTGGGGCACTGTTACCTATAAGCTGGTTTGAGATATGTAATTAATCTAAATAAAGGGCTGTTCTAGCCCATCATAAGCATTTTTTTTCCATTCCATAATACAGACGGATCGATGAGTACGATACAAAATACGCCAGCGACTATTATGAATTTGAGTACGTTATGTAGCAACAGATACTGCTCTTTCTTTTCGGATTTCCATAAATAGAGCAAAAAGAAGATCAAAATAATCAAAGAAGAATAAAAATAAATGTCCATGTAACCCACGTCATATATATCAATCAAAATATAGACGGGAAATACCGTTAAAATCGTTAATCCCGTGATGATTTTTTTAGATAGTGCTTCCCCGTATAGAATGGGGATGGTTCTGTAATCACTCGCTAAATCACCTTTTATATTTTCTAAATCTTTAATCATCTCTCTAATAAGCAGTAGGAGGAAGAGAAAACTTGCATGTGCAAAGATTACAGCAAAGTGGCCTTTGGAATTCTCTATCTCTTCAAATGTCAGGCCATTGTAGTAATGCAAGAGTATAGCAAAAAAGGGAACAACCGCCATAAGTGCCGCCGTTAGATTTCCTACCAATGGGTATTTCTTTATTTTATGGGAATAAAACCAAATTAGAAATATATAACTTGAAAAGAAAAGGAAAGCCCGCCATGAAATGAATAATGCCGTTATAGCGACCATGAAGTTTAAGACGAAGTAGACAGTCAATTTTGTTTTTTGACTTACAAATCGATCTAACATGGTTTTGTTGGGGCGGTTAATCAAGTCTTTTTGACTATCATAAAAATTATTTATGATGTAACCAGAGGCAATTGCTAACGAGGAAGCGAAAACGAGTAAAAACAGGTCGAAATCTAGTAAAATGTTCAATGCTCCCCTCTCGGGTGCCAAAATAAAAATGGCTGAAAGGTACTGCGCCAAAATAATAATTGGGATGTTATAGCCTCTGACTACAGAGAACAAACTGAAAATTTTCATTAAAAATAGTTTGTTTTTTCTGCTTAACATTTGTAAAGTTTAAAATTTAAGGCTTAAAATTGTTTAGTTAAATTAAACGATAAAAGAAATTTGTGCTTGTTTTAGAATTGGTATACGACTTCAAGCTTATAGTCCTTCAAGGATAGTCTTGCTCGTTCCATGTCTTGAGTGAAACCTAGAATATATCCACCCCCTCCAGAACCACATAGTTTTAAATAGTAATCATTAGTATCAATTCCCTTTTGCCAAATAGCATGAAATTGCTCTGGAATCATGGGTTTGAAATTATTCAAAACAACCATTGATAATTTTTTGGTATTCATAAATAAAGACTTCATGTCCCCACCAAGAAAATTTTCCACGCAAGCATCAGTATGTTTTACAAACTGGTTTTTCAACATGGCGCGGAAGCCTTTGTCTTTAAGGTTTTCCATAAATATAGTAACCATCGGTGCTGTCTCTCCTACAATTCCGGAATCCAACAAGAAGACTGCGCCTTTGCCGTCCAGAATTTGACTAGGAATACCAGTTGCTTCAATATTGTCTTTAGAATTGATTAGAATAGGAATGCTCAAGTAGCTATTTAAAGGGTCAAGACCAGAACTTTTTCCGTGAAAAAAGCTCTCCATTTGAGAAAATATATTTTTTAACTGTAATAATTTTTCGCGAGTCAGATTCTCAAGAACTGTGATTTTTTCTTGGGCATATTTATCATAGATGGCAGCAACTAATGCGCCGCTGCTTCCTACGCCATATCCTTGAGGAATAGTGGAATCAAAATACATTCCAGTTTCAACATCATTTTTTAGCGCTTCTATGTCAAAGCTGACCAAATCAGATTGTTCAGACTGCAAATTTTCCAGATAACCAGCAAAACGTTTCAAGCTTGCATTGGATGCAATCGCTTCTGGAGAAGGGTCTTCATTTCTTTTTAGTGCACCATTATAAAAATTATAAGGAATTGACAAACCCTTTGAGTCGCGGATAATTCCGTATTCTCCAAAGAGTAATATTTTCGAATAAAATAAAGGTCCTTTCATATAATGTAATTGATCTAGGTTAATGCTTGAAGTAGACGTGGTTCGTAAATATAATGATAATTAATCTATTGATGTAGCTCCATTTCCAATTTCGTCACAAATGTACTGCCCATTTTGGCAAAAGCCAACTAATTCCTCCTTAATAAATTGTAAAACTGCAGAACTAACGTTTTCGGAATATAAAACATGAACATTGGCTCCCGCATCGAGTGTAAAACAAACAGGGATTTTAGTCTCAGCACGAAATTTCCAGATCGCATTGATGATTTGTAATGTGTTTGGTTTCATCAAAATGAAGTAGGGTATGGAGGTCATCATCATCGCATGTAAAGTCAAGGCTTCACTTTCAACCACTTTAATGAATTCCTCCAAATTACCGCTTTCAAAGATGGCAATTAGTTGGTCCAAATTTTCGTGTGCTTGTGCAAATCGCCTTTCGGCATAAGGATGATCGTGCATTAAATCATGACCCACAGTACTAGAAACTTGTTTCTCCCCTTTGTCAACCAGTAAAATAGTATCTTGGTAATTCTTGAAATTGGCATGCAATGTATTAGGAAATTCGACTCCAAATAAATCCGAGCTTCCCTCGATGTTGTTCTGGTTTCCCCAAACAACAACACTTCCCTTTATGCTTCTACAAGCGCTACCCGAACCCAAACGGGCCAAGAAAGAGGCCTTTTGAAAAAAGTACTCCTCCGTCATTGACGGGTTTAAGCTTTTTTCCAAACTCATGAAGTTCATTGCCAAAGCCGCCATTCCTGACGCTGAAGAGGCGATTCCAGAACTATGAGGAAAAGTATTTTCGGTATCTATTGTGAAATGATAGTCTCTTAAAAAAGGCAAATAGATTTCGATGCGTTCCAGGAATTTCTGGATTTTTGGTTTGAAATCTTCTTTAGGCTTCCCTTCGAAAAGTAAATCAAAAGAAAATTTATCTTGCTTTTCCTTTTTGGCGAAAGCCAATTTGGTTATCGTTTTGCAGTTTTTCAGGGTAAAACTTACGGAAGGATTTGCCGGAATCTGGTTTTCCTTTTTCCCCCAATATTTAACGAGTGCTATATTGCTGGGGGCACTCCACTGGAAGTCGCCACGTTCAATGGAATGAGAATATTGGATTGGAATAAAATCGTTTGCTGAAAACATGTATTTGAGAATTTGTACAAAGATACTTTTTTTGCTTTATACACGGATTTCTTTATTTATTGAATCGGTCTAAAGTTTTTGTTTAATTTTGGACAAAATTGAAAATTGTCAAAATGAATAGAATCACCAAAATCCTTACTGTTGTTGTAACCTGCCTTGTCATCGGTTATTTTTCAGGAATCGTTACCCGTGCTGCAATTATTACTTGGTATCCCACTTTGGTAAAACCGGGTTTTAATCCGCCTAATTGGATTTTTGCACCAGTATGGAGTACGCTTTATATTATGATGGGAATTGCTGCAGGATTGGTTTGGGATCGAATAGAATCGAATACGGAACTTGTCAAAAAAGCGTTGGTGATTTTCGCTTTGCAATTGGCCTTGAATGCGTTGTGGTCCTATTTGTTCTTTGGGTTGATGAACCCTATGCTGGCTCTGTTGGAAATTGTAATCCTCTGGCTCATGATTTATGAAACTTACGTTCAATTTGGAAAAATTAATAAAATAGCTGGCTATTTGTTCATCCCTTACTTGTTGTGGGTAAGTTTTGCGATGGTTTTGAACGCGAGTATCTGGTGGTTGAATAGATAGAGTTTTCATTGACAAAGCTTTATATATAACAGCTACGGCAAACTATTTATATTGAGTTTGCTAATATAAACCCACTTGTCCAAGCATTTTGGAAGTTAAAACCGCCCGTAATGGCGTCAATATTCACTATTTCTCCAGCAAAATAGAGATTTTCGTGCAGTTTGCTTTCCATAGTTTTGAAGTTAATTTCTTTTAGGTCAATTCCGCCAGCGGTAACGAACTCCTCTTTAAAGGTGCTTTTTCCATTTACTTGAAAAGTACCGTTGGTCAATTGATTGGATAGGTTTTGCAGCTGCGTTTTAGATAAATCAGCCCATTTTGTTTCTGTTTCAATTCCTGAGGCCAACACTAGGCTTTCCCACAAACGGTTCGGGAAGTCAAAAGGAGATTTCTTAGACACCGCTTTTTTGGCGTGTTCTTGTTTTAGTTCCTTTAGTTTTTTTTCCGCATCATCAACGTCAACATCATTCAGCCAATTCACGAAAATACTAAACTGATAGTTCTTATCATGCAGTATTCTTGCTCCCCAAGCGGATAGTTTTAAAACTGCCGGGCCGCTCATTCCCCAGTGCGTAACTAATAAAGGACCCGTCGACTCCAGTTTAGTATCTTTGACTCTTACAGTTACCTGTGCTGCCACACCCGGTAATTCCTTTATTCTAGAATCTTTAATATTAAAAGTAAATAGGGAAGGGACAGGGCTTACGATGGCGTGGCCATAGGTTTGCAGCATTTCCCATATTTTCGGGTTACTTCCCGTTGCTAGGATTAATTTTTCAACTATATAATTTTCGTTTTGTGTTTCTATTTTCCAAACATTTTCTTTTTTGAAAATAGATTGTACGCTTTGGCCTGTTAAGACTTTAATTCCTAATTTCTGTGTTGCCTCAAGGAAGCAATCGATTATGGATTGTGATGAATTCGAAACAGGAAACATTCTCCCGTCATCTTCAATTTTCAACTCTACACCATGATTTTCAAACCATTCGATGGTATCGCCAGAGGAAAATTGATGGAAGGGTCCACGCAATTCTTTCTCACCACGAGGGTAATACTTAACCAATTCGTTAGGTTCAAAACAAGCGTGCGTAACATTGCATCTTCCGCCGCCTGAAATCCTAACTTTATTCAGTACTTCTGCGCCACGTTCTAATATGGCTACTTTTAGTTTGGGGTTCTTCTCTACGATATTTATGGCTGTAAAAAATCCTGCCGCACCGCCACCTACTATTATTATATCAAAATCTTGATTCATATTTTTATTGTTTTGCTATTCGCAAAATTTATAGCCTATCTGGAAAATCAGAGATGATTCCGTTTACGTTATACGTTTTTATTTTTTTTATATCTTCAATTTCATTCACCGTCCAAGGAAAAACTTGAAATCCTTGTTCCTGTATCCTAGCTGTATTCTCTTCATTGACTAGATGAAAGTACGGGTGAATGGACTTCGCCTGAATAAATTTGGCGAAAGCCAAGGCCAATTCCAAATTTGTTTCTGTCAGAACGCCAATAGCTATTTTTGAATTTAAAAGATTTACCTGCTGTAAGGCATTCCAATCAAAACTAGAAACCAAAAACTGATTATAATTCCAATTTTTTTCGGAAATGTATTTTTCAATTAAATCCACCACCTTGTCGGCAGTTTCATAACTTTTTAGTTCGATATTGATGTCGCATCTTTGGTCAATGAGGTTTAATACGTCGGATAAGGTAGGAATGGCATGTTGTTTTTCAATTCGGAAACGTTTCAATTCAGGCAAGGAAAATTGATTTACAAGGCCCTTGCCATCAGTGGTCCTGTCAACAGTTTCATCATGGATAACCATCAACTCATTATCTGAGCTCAAATGAACGTCGAGTTCAATTCGGTCAACATGCATGTCAATCGCTTTCTGAAAACCAATTAATGTATTCTCTGGTTCATGTCCCCGAGCTCCACGATGACCTATTTTTAGCATAGTATTGGTTTTTTACAAAGGTAGCTAAAATAAAAAAGCACAAACCGAAATTGGTTTATGCTTTTGTGGTTTGATTTAAGGGTTTATAATTTATTATAAAGAACCTCAAATGCGAATTGAAGTAATTGGGATTTGTAAATTATAGAAGAAAATTATTTTTGTTCCTCGGTGGGCGTAGTGATTTTATTTGAAGTTGTTGATTTCCCTTCTTCTGGTTTGTCATCGCCTTTTAAATAAGTTGGCAAGTTTAATCCAGCCATATTGAATAGGTCATTTAATGGAGGTACGGTTTTCATCATACCAGCAACAAAGTTGGCAGTGGAGCCCGCTCCATTATCTCCGTTATTTCCAGAATCCCAAACGGTGATTTTATCAATTTTGATATTTTTAACAGCTTCTACTTGAGTTCTAACTAATTCTGGTAATTTTTCAATTAGTAATAATTGGAATGCTTTAGTTGGATCACCACCGGCAGCACTTACTACTTCGCGGTATCCTTCAGCTTGTTTGGTTAAGATTTCGTATAAACCTTTTGCTTCAGCTTCCATTTTTGCAAAGATTGCATCGGCTTCCCCTTTTGCTAATTCTCTTATTTTTTCGGCTTCTGCTTGCGCATCAATAATTGCTTTTTGTTTAGCAATTTGTGCGGGGATAACGACATTAGCATTTTGTGTGGAGCGTTCTCTTTCGGCACGAGCATCTTCCGCTTTTTGCTCCGCTACATAAGATTCTTCTAATGCTTTAGCGCTTTGTACTTTTTCAGATGCTAAGGCAGTTCTCAATGCTTCTGCTTCACGTTCCCGGCGAGTTGCTTCTGATTGTGCAATGGCAATTCTAGCCTCATTCTCTCCTTTAATTGCAACTGCATTAGCTTCGGATGTTTTTACACGTGTATCTCTTTGAGCCTCTGCTTTACCTATACTTTCGTCTTTAAAAGCAGCGGCAATGCTAACTTCTCTATCTTTATTAGTAATTGCAATCTTTACATCGCGGTCTCTGTGAGTTTCAGCAATTTGAACATCTTTCTCACGATCGGCCATTGCCTTTCCAGTTTCTCCAATCTTTTCTTGTTCAGCAACGGATATTTTAGCTTCGTTTATTGCCTTGGCGGCAGCTTCTTTTCCTAAAGCTTCGATGTAGCCTGATTCATCTTTAATATCTGTAACGTTAACGTTAATTAATTTCAAACCAATTTTCTTTAATTCAGAATCAACATTTTTTGAGATATTCATAAGGAATTTATCTCTATCAGAGTTGATTTCTTCAATTGTCATTGTTGCAATTACTAAACGCAACTGGCCAAATAGGATATCCTTTGCTAACTCTTGAATTTGCTCAGGCTGCAGGCCTAATAAACGTTCAGCAGCTGTATTCATGCTTTCTGCTTCAGTAGAAATAGCAATGGTAAAACGACATGGAACATCTACGCGAATATTTTGACGCGAGAGTGCATTCGTTAAATTAGCATCAATCGAGAGTGGTTTTAAATCTAAATATTGATAATCTTGAACAACGGGCCAAATAAATGCGCCACCACCATGAACACATTTCGCAGATGTTCCACCTGTACGACCATAAATAACAAGGATTTTATCTGAAGGACATCTTTTGTAACGAGAAATAAGTGTTAAGAAGGTCACAAAAATAACAAATACAGCAACAACAATAATAATAATTTCAGTCATGGTTTAGTTTGATTTAATTTTTTTCTACAATTAATAAGTTGTTTTCTACGGCAACTACTTTCACAGCAGTGTTTGATAGAAGTTTTTCAGTCGAAAGAGTCATAGCGTCTAATTCATGTATTGATCCATTTATGCTAATTAGCACTTTCCCTTTTCCTGATTTTGCTCCAGGAATAGTTAAGTAGACTTGGGCGGTTTGATTGAGTGTGCTTTCAATCTTAAAGCTATTATTCTCAGATAATTTTAAAATTTGTTTGATCAAAAAAAAGAAAATGGCAACAAATAGAAATCCAACTATAACGGAAATAATAATCAATACCGTTTTGTTTTTTAGGGCGTCGTAAAATGAAATTCCAGTCCAACTAAATCCTAATAAAAAATTGATTAAGTTACGTAAAGTGAAGATCTCAAAAGGTAATTCAATGTCTCCAGTGTCAGAATCCATATCTGTTTCTCCGTCACTTAAACCGAGAAATGTCATCATAGTTTGAAGGACAAAAAATAAGCTTACCGGCAACGCAATGTACCAGAATACTTTGAGTAAGGGGTCGTAGTTTTCTAAAAAGTTCATAGCTAAGATTTAATTGTGCTAATTAGACGATAATTTTGCAAAAAGTTACAAATGGATTTAAATAAAAATTAGAACGGAGCTGTTGATGATTTTAGTACAAATACATTTTTTTTATTGTTTAAATAAGTTGTTTTAAGAAAAGTGAACTTATTAAGTTTTAAAAGTAGAAATAATAAATAGATTGACAAATATAGGGGGCGTAAATTTCATTGTAATTCTTTTTAAAATTTCATTAAGAATTAGATCCCCCCCAATATGAGAGAATAAAAATTATTTAGTGTTATTCGTATCTGCTTGTAAAATCTAAAACACACCTTGAGGCTTCAATAAATGGAACCGCAAATCCGCAAATTATTTTCCCCTGTAGGGTAGTTAATTTGTGAATTTGCGGTTCAATTTTTTTGATAATAAATACAGTTATTTATTTCTCCAATAATACAATATCAAAGTTTGTGTCAATGCTTACTTTTCCGTTTGAAACTATGGTTTCTTTCCCGGAATAGGCATCTGTTAATTTTGTGCCGTCGGGGAAAATTGTTCCCACTGAAAGTTGTTTTTTGCCCATAGGTAAATCTAGTCCTACAACTACTTGATCTATATAATCACTTTTAGCAAACATTCTTGAAAAAGTATAGGGTTGTGTGGTGATTTCTTGATGAACACCGGCTCCAATAGAAGGGTGGTTTTTCCTGAACTGTCCCAATTTTTGCCAATGTAAAAGTGCTTTTTGTGTTGCAGGATTTGACTGAATATCTTCCCAATTCATAAACGAACGTAAAGTTGCATCGCCTTCAGTTCCCTCAACAATTAAAGAACGACCCGATTCGTCTCCGTAAAATACTTGAGCGACTCCGGGGGAAAGCAATAATTTTGTAGCCGTTTCTTTGTTTTTAGTTCTTGCTGCATCAAAGGGGCCACCATCATCATGAGAAGACAAATAGTTCATAACACTAAAACCTTTCAACTCGCCATTCAATATATTGGAATATTTAGAGAATATAAATTCATAATCTTTTAGCGCATCCCATTTGAATTCGAAATTGATCATATTGTTAAAGCCATTCTCATAGTAGCTGACCTTTTTGTCGCCAAAGTCAAAATACTTTCCTTCGCTGATGTTGTAATTATAGACTTCGGCAATGGTGTAAAACGGGTTGTTGTCTAATACTTGGCTTGGATTATTTTTTTTCCAAGTAGCGAACGCGTAATCACATTGAGTCTTGAAATCAGCCCAAACGCTGGCATCAACGTGTTTTACGGTATCGGCTCTGTAACCATCAATTCCGTAGTTGGTAATGTAATCCGTCAACCATTTGATTATGTAATTTTTTGGAGTTCTAGCATAGCTAGTTCTAGCAAAAAAAGCGTCCAGTGAAGCTACTTCTTTTTCATAGCTGCCTTCATTTTTCCATTTTTTGATTAAAAAAGGGGGAAGTGATACTTCTTGAGTACTTTCAGTTTTTATATCTGGAAGGTTTTTAACCAAGGTACAAGCGGTTGTGGATTCAAATGATTTATAGTCACATTGTGGCTCCGTTCTTACCCAGTCAGAGGGCCAGACGGTATCTATATCCGTCACGGGTCCGGTATGGTTGATTACGGCGTCCAGAATGATTCGAATGCCATGGGCATGTGCTTTTTTAATCAAGGCGTCTAAGTCTTCTTTTGTTCCGAAATTAGGGTCTAAACTTGTCCAGTCTCTAGTCCAGTAGCCATGAAAAGCATAGCTTAATCCAGTTCCTTCATCAACTGCATCATGTATTTGTTCGACAATTGGTGTAAACCAAATAGCATTTATACCTAGTTTATCAAAATATCCCTCATCGATTTTTTTAGAAATTCCTTTGATGTCACCACCTTCAAAACCGCGAAGTTTTCCTGGCTCTTTGGTTCTGTTAAAGTTTATATCGTTTGATAGGTCCCCATTATTGAAGCGGTCCGTCATAAGGAAATAGACGCTTGCCGCTTCCCAAACGAAAGGGGTTTTTGTCATTGTTTTATTTTCTGAAATGTTTTTTGTGCTCGAGCAACTGATACAAAATGCCATTACTGACAGTAGAAATAGGATTGACCTTTTTTTCATGTTTTTATTTAAAAAGTGAAGTTCATACAATTAAGAAGTTCTGTTTAATCGCTTTTTTTTAATTTTTCAACCACATAGAAACATAGGTTTTATAGATTTCGCAAGACGTTTCACTTTATTCGAGAAAACAATAGATATATGAACCTAAAAATTGGGCTATCTAACTCTTTTTTCTATGTTTCTATGTGGTTTGTTTTTTATTTAATCGATTAATTATACTCAATGTCTTAAAACTATTCTAACTCTAAAATCAACGCCGTTTTTCCTTCCAAAGAAATTTTGCTTGACAAGTCGTATGAATTTCCTGTTAGCACGTCTTTTCCCATTTTAGAAGCTTGGACATTTTCTTGAAAACGAGCTGTTTTGAAAGTTTGGGTAGTCTTACTGTTATTGATAACTACCATTACGGTTTTCTTGTCGGTGTATCTAAAATAAACATACACATTGTTTTCAGGAATGTAATGGGTCATTTTTCCAAAATGAACCGCTTCATTAGTCTTTCTCCAATTAAATAATTTGGAAGTGAAGTCAAAATATTCATTTTGTCCTTGAGTTCTGCCTTCTTTGATAAAAGCATTGTTTTCGTCAGATCCCCAACCACCAGGGAAATCTTGGCGAATATCAGCATCACCTTTGTCTTTGTCTCCACTCATCCCAATTTCGCTGCCGTAATACAATTGAGGAATCCCTCTCACGGTAGCAATCAAAGCCATTGTCATTTGATATTTTTTGAAATCATTTTTATAGATTTCATTGATGCGGTTTGTGTCATGATTTTCGGCAAATACGAGTATGTTGTCAGGATTTGGATATAAAAAATCATTGGAAAAATTATCGTAAACTTTCACCATTCCCGTGTCCCAAGTACCTTCATCTTCATTAAAAATAGTTCCAATAGCATCATGTAAAGTAAAATCCATTACAGTCGGGAGATTCGAGTTGTAATTCTGGATTGCTCCGATTTTACTATCTTTTTGCCAATAGGCCATTTGCGCTTGACTTTGCATCCAGATCTCTCCTGCGATGTTGAAGTTTGGATATTCGTCTGTAATGGATTTTGTCCAGGCCGCTATTCCTTCTGGGTCTGAGTAGTTGTAGGTATCTACCCTGAAACCATCTAAATCTGCGTATTCAATCCACCAAATTGCATTTTGTTTTAAATAGTTTAGAACTAATGGGTTTTTCTGGTTTAAATCAGGCATTGTAGATACAAACCAGCCATCAAGGCAAATGTCTGTATCGATTTTTGATGCATTTATATCATTGATTGTTGACCTTTTATGATTGGTTTGTGTGAAATTTTCAAATTGATGAATCCAGTCGTTTGTGGGTAAATCTGTCATCATCCAGTGCTCTATTCCCCAGTGATTAATCACATAATCCATAACTAATTTCATGTCTTTTTTATGCATTTCGGATGCCAGCCTTACGTAATCTTCATTAGTTCCGTAACGGGGATCTATTTTGTACACATCTGATTGGGCGTAAGTATGGTAGGAAAAAGCCTTATCGTTGTCTTCGCACAGGGGTGTGCTCCAGATGGCAGTTGCTCCTAGTGAAGAAATGTAGTCCAAGTTTTTTATAATTCCCGCGATATCACCGCCATGTCGTCCTCCTGGTAAATCTCTGTTGAGTTTTTCTACCGTAGCTTCATTACTATCATTTTTTGGGTTGCCATTAGCAAAACGATCTGGCATAATGAGATAAATCATATCCGAAGCGTCAAAACCCTTACGTTGTGCTGATTTTTCTTTCCTTTGTTTTAAGATATATTTTTGTGTAAAAGCGGCTTTGTCATTTCTTTTAAACAAAAAATCAATAGTGCTGGCTGAAATATTTTTAGTATTGATGGTAACAAAAAGGTAGTTTGGGTTTTCTGTCTTTTTGATGTTGGTTATTGCAACTGAATTCGTTGTTGCAACTTGATATTGCGCAATATCTTTACCATAGAACATAATTTCCAGCTCGGGATTATGCATTCCTGCAAACCAAAAAGGAGGTTCAATTTTGTCTATTTGAGCATTTGTGGTTAGAGACATAAAAAAAAGTAATAAAGTTATTCTTTTTAGAAAGGGAATCTTTTCGGATGGGACTGAGTCAAATCTATTCATAATTAAGCACATTTTAGTTAACATTAATTTATTTTAATTCCAGTTTTGTTTAAGTAAACAATCCCAATGAAAAACTGGGATTGTTTGTTGGCTTTAGTGGACAAGTAAAAGAAATGATTTTCTACAAGGTCCCCATTATATAATCCGAAGGCTCTAATTTAATTTTAAATACATAGAAACATAGGTATTATTTATTTGGAAAGACGTTTCACTCGATTAGAGAAAACAATAGCTGTGTGAATCCAAAAATTGACCTCTCCAACTCTTTTTTTCTATGTTTCTTTGTCATTTCATTTTTTAATTACATCCTAGGGTTTATTTTATGGCAATTGAATTATTTGGTAATACAACTACCGTTTTGTTATTTATTACAAGTACCAATTCTTGGTCTCCGTCTACTGAAAAAGTAGTTTCAGAATGATTGATATCTACTTTTAAAATATGACTTCTAAAATTGATTTTAAAAGAGTAGGCTTTCCACTCTTTAGGGATTTTGGGAGAAAAGTGCAGTACATTATTTTTTACACGCATTCCGCCAAAGCCTTCGACGATACTCATCCATGTTCCGGCCATAGAAGTGATGTGGCAACCTTCTTCAACTTCTTTATTGTAGTCATCCAAATCTAAACGGGAAGTTCTCAGGTAAAATTTATACGCCATGTCCATCTTGTCCAGCGATGCCGCTTGGATAGAGTGTACGCACGGAGAAAGAGAACTTTCATGAACCGTAAAAGACTCGTAGAATTCAAAATTACGTTTCAATTCCTCTTTAGTGAAATGCTCTTCAAAGAAATAGAAACACTGGAGAACGTCAGCCTGTTTGATATAGGGAGAACGTAAAACCCTATCCCAAGACCATTTTTGGTTGATTGGTCTTTGTGAAGGCTCTAAGTCCTTTACGGGAATCAAATCTTTATCCAAAAACCCGTCTTGCTGTAAATAGACACCTAGCTCTTTAGATATGGGGAAGTACATATTGTCTGCAACCTTTTTCCATTCTTTAAGTTCGGCATCTGATAGTTTTACTTTTTCAATGATACGTTTATGGTCTGATGCGTATTCCAGCGATACTTTCTGAATTTGCTTATATGCGTAATCAATACACCATTTTGCAATGTAGTTGGTATAGAAGTTATTATTGATATTGTTCTCATATTCATTGGGTCCTGTAACCCCAAGAATGACATATTGATTTTTGTCTTTAGAGAAGTTCGTTCTTTGGTGCCAGAAGCGGGCGATCGCAATCAAAACTTCCAATCCTTTTTCAGGAATATAAGAGTAGTCGCCTGTGAAACGGTGGTAATTGAATATTGCAAAAGCAATGGCGCCATTTCTGTGAATTTCTTCGTGGGTAATTTCCCACTCGTTATGGCATTCTTCACCATTCATAGTTACCATTGGGTAGAGCGCTGCTCCGTTCTTGAAGCCCAGATTTTTTTCGGCATTCTCTATGGCTTTGTCTAATTGATTGTAGCGATATGTCAATAAGTTTCGTGCCACTTCCTGATCTTTAGTAGCCATGTAGAACGGGATGCAATAGGCTTCGGTATCCCAATAAGTGGAACCTCCATATTTCTCGCCCGTAAAGCCTTTTGGTCCAATGTTCAATCGGCTGTCCTTTCCAAGGTAAGTTTGGTTTAGTTGAAAAATATTGAAACGGATCCCTTGCTGTGCTTTTACGTCGCCATTGATAGTTATATCCGACATTTCCCAGATTTTTGCCCATGCGTCAATCTGATCTTGTAGCAATTGACCGTATCCTTTTGTCAATGCTGATTGTATTGCTTTTTCGGCAGCTGTGAGCGTATTATTATGATTTAAAGAAACGGTATATCCCCCTATTTTTTGAATTGATGATTTTTGTCCTTGTGCTACAATCACATCATAACGACTTTGGATTTTATCCTCGCTCGTGTCAAAGTTAGCAGGTGAAAGATTTAAGTTTCGGCCATTTTCTAAAATGCTGTTTTGCATGAAAGTTGTGACTTTAAAATGAGTCTTAAAAGTTTGTGCCGTAACAAAGGCTTCATTACTGTTATGCTTTACTTCAAGAGGCTCCCAGAATTTTTCATCCCAGTTAGCATCTTCGTTAGTAACTCCAGAGTCAATGTAAGGCTTGTATACTATTTTGCTGTCTTTGTTTAAAGGGGTGATTTCATAATTAATGGCCCCAACTTCATCCAAAGTTATAGAAAGGAAACGGGTTATAGTAGCAGCTATTTCTGTTCCGTTTTTTAGTTTCGCATTAAAAGAACGATTGTACCAGCCCTCTTTCATGTTAAGTTCACGGCGAAAGTCTGTCACTTCCGCACAAGTATTTAGGTCCAACATCTCCCCGTTAATTTCAATGTCAATCCCAATCCAGTTTGGAGCATTTAAAACTTTTGCAAAATATTCAGGATATCCATTTTTCCACCAACCCACTTTGGTTTTGTCAGGGTAATAGATTCCTGCAATATAACTTCCTTGAAAAGTTTTCCCAGTGTAACTTTCTTCAAAATTTGCACGTTGTCCCATAGCTCCGTTTCCGATGCTAAAAAGACTTTCAGAGGACTTTACACTCTCTGGATCAAATCCCTCTTCGATGATGGACCAATTATCTGGTTTTATGTAATCTTGGTTCATTTTTATTTCTTTTGTTTAAAGTTTAAAAAGCATAGGCTTGTTGGAATCTATTACTTCTTATTCCTTTTTACTCTATTTTTTATTTATTAAGCCTTCAATGAAACTAATGTCTATATGGGTAAAATCTAGAAAAACATATTTTGCTTCATATAGTGTTTTTTCTTCCCCAATTCCAATGCTCGTCATTTTTCCGATATTGGCCGCCTGTACTCCGGCAACAGAGTCTTCAAAAACGATGGCGTCTTCTGGTTTTGCTCCTAATAACTTAGCGGCAATCAGGAAAACTTCAGGATCTGGTTTTGCATTGCTGACATCATTTCCATCAACAATAACATCGAAATAATGTATAATTCCAGTTTTCTCCAAGATGGGTCTGGCGTTTTTACTTGCCGAGCCCAAAGCAATTGCTTGGTTTTCATCTTTCAAGTATTTCAACATAGGAATAACGCCCGGTAAAATTTCACTTTGATCCATATCCACTAAATAGCTGAGGTACTCTTCATTTTTTTCAAACAGCCATTTGTTTTTGTCTTCTTGCGAAGCTGTTACTTTTCCTATTTCTAAAATAATGTCAAGCGAACGTACGCGGCTTACTCCTTTTAAAAGTTCGTTGTGTTCTAGTGTGAAATCTATATTTAGTTCGGTTGCTATTTTTTGCCAGGCTAAATAATGGTACTTGGCAGTATCTACTATTACTCCGTCAAGGTCGAAGATGAATGCTTTTTTATTCATTTATCGTGATTTTTGTTTCGTCATTAATGGTAAGGGCAATAAGTCCAGCTAGAATCATTGAGGCTCCACCAATCAAAAGTGCATATATAGGTTCATTGTCAAAAAATTTAGAAACTAAAAACCCTAAAATGGATGCAGCAACTAATTGAGGAATTACGATAAAGAAGTTAAATACTCCCATATAATAGCCCATTTTGTTAGAAGGCAATGAGCCAGATAACATGGCGTATGGTACTGATAGAATACTTGCCCAAGCGATTCCAACACCAATCATTGGAAGCCATTCCATAGTGAATACTGTTGGTTCGCTTATGAAATAAACAGATATAAGACCAAGGCCCCCGCAGACTAGTGCTGCAAAATGAGTGAATTTTCGGCTTGTGTATTTAGCTAATAATGGAAGTAAAAAAGAGGCGATTGCAGCAATTAAGTTATAATTGGCAAACATTTCACCTACTTGATTTGCGCCAGTATTGTAGGCTTCAGATGTAGTGTCTGTTGTACCATAAATGTGTTGTGTAACAGCTAGCGTGGTGTAAATCCACATGGAAAAAAGCGCAAACCAAGAAAAGAACTGCACCCAAGCTAACTGTTTCATGATTTTTGGCATAAACTGAAAATCATTCATAATGGTTACGAAGCCATTTTCGGTATTATTTGCC
>JBLIKQ010000038.1:0-20073 GCA_047635475.1 Porticoccaceae bacterium | reverse complement strand
GCATAATGTCTATTGCTTTATTCAACTGCCTATCTTATGATTGCAGTGCGATTAAAAATAATGTAAATTTAAAATCAAAAAAATATGGCAACTCTTTATGACGGAAAAATGGCGGCGATCTACGATGCCATGTATCAGAGCTTCGTAGATTATGATGAAGAGTATGACTTCTACAATTCCTATATTCAGGATAATAATTGCAAAACGATACTAGAAATAGGAAGCGGCACAGGTAATCTCGCCAAACGATTTAAGGAACATGGGCATGATTATATAGGACTGGATTATAGCCAAAGCATGATTAGCATCGCCCAGGAAAGAAATGAGAATTGTATTTTCATTCAAGGGGATATGCGTGATTTTAATCTTGAAAAACAAGTAGATGCTATTATTATTACGGGGCGCTCCACGAGTTACCTTACAACAAATGAAGATGTGGATGAAACCTTCGCTTCATTGTTCAACAACCTAACCGCAGAAGGTATAATTGTATTTGATTTCATAGATGCTAACCGCTTTATACCGTATATAAATGAAAATCAAAAGATCATACATCAAGCCGAATCCGAAGGAATCCAATACATCAGAGAAAGCCACTGGGAAACAACTACTTTAGATAATCTTATGGTTGAATGGGATGCAAAGTACTACACAGTTATAAATGAAAAAAAAGATCTGATAGCCAATGATTTTTCGACTGTTCGCGTCTTTACACTAAATGAAATACAATTATTTTTATATCTAAATAATTTTAAAATCCTAAAAACGATAGACCGAAAAACATACGCTTATGACACCTACGTGATTGTAGCAAAAAAGACAACTTCGATAACTTAGGAATATGGTTTAGTACTTATTTATTGTAACTTGATGGTTCTGGCTATATAATTTAGCAACTATCATGACGAAAAAGCAAAATCAATTGCAAACACTAAATACAGCATCCGAAAAATAGTTTTAAGTAAAAAAAAATCCTGAGTCAGTAGCTCAGGATTTTTTTTTACGCTTCTATTTAGAACTCTATTCATTATGTAAGTACGCTTGTCTATTGAGTAAAGTCTCTTCTGACTCGACATGCTCATCATCCGGCACACAACAGTCTACTGGACAAACAGCAGCACATTGCGGTTCGTCGTGAAAACCTTTACACTCTGTACACTTTCCGGGTACAATGTAATAGACTTCATCTGAAATTGGGGTTTGGGCCGCATCGGCGTCAACTTCTGTACCATCAGGTAAAATTACTTTCCCTGTTAGTTTAGTGCCATCTTTATATCTCCAGTCGTCTGCTCCTTCGTATATTGCTGTGTTTGGGCACTCTGGTTCGCATGCGCCGCAATTGATACATTCATCAGTTATTATAATTGCCATTTGCTGTATTATTTGTTATTCGAGCCAAAAAAAAACCTCTTAAATGGCTTTTGACTTTAAGACTTTTGACTTTCGAATTATTAAAGCCTACTTTTGTACAAAATTACAATCAAAACTATTCATAAGCAAACATTATGACATTAGAAACAAAAAAAAGTGTTTTTGTTGAATTAGGAAAATTTTTAAGTCAATTTTCCGAAGAAACTAGTGCAAGAAAAGCAACTGTTCTAAATAACGATCTGTTTTTTGACGATTTTATAAAATTAATAAAACTATCCCAGTCCCATAACGGATGGTATACTCCAGAACAGGTATACTTCTCTATACAAGCATGGGCTAAAGCACTGACTAAAGAAAATTTAGAAAAATGGCTTTCTGCCTATGAAATTGACACTGCAAAAACCAAAAAAATAGCGTTGATCTTAGCGGGTAACATACCATTAGTAGGTTTTCATGATTTTTTATCTGTTATAATTACAGGGAACTCAGTTCTAGTAAAAACATCCTCAAACGATCAACAGTTACTCCCTTTTCTAGCCAAATATATCATCTCAATTGAGCCTGAATTTCTTGATAAAATAACATTTGTCGAGGGAAAACTAGAACATTTTGACGCGGTTATCGCAACCGGAAGTAATAATACGGCGCGTTATTTTGAATATTATTTTAAAGATAAACCCTCTATAATCAGAAAAAGCAGAAACTCGGTCGCCGTATTAAATGGATCTGAAACTAAGGAGCAACTGACCGCTTTAGGGGAAGATATATTCCGATATTTCGGTTTGGGATGTCGCAATGTGTCGAAACTTTTTGTACCAAAAGGCTATACATTTGAAGCTTTTTTTGAAGCAATTTTTGCATACCAAAAGGTTATTCACTACGAAAAATACGCTAACAATTACGACTATAATAAAGCCGTGTTTTTAATGAGTAATTTTAAGCTGCTGGACAACGGTTTTTTAACTTTAAAAGAAGATAAAAGCCACGCCTCCCCTATTTCGAGTGTGTTTTACGAGTTCTATGATAACATCGATGATCTACAGACTCGCTTAAGCTCAGAAAGCGAGCAATTACAGTGTATCGTAAGTGCTCAACTTGTAGAAAACTCGATTCCTTTTGGACAAACACAACAGCCAAATTTATGGGATTATGCAGATAACGTAGACACTATATCGTTTTTGTTAAAAACATAGTCCAAATTAGTCCAATTATTGCGAATTATTTAACACTTTTTAAACTCCTATTCCCGAAATTTGCTTTTTAATTTTTTGGACATAAACTACACCATGAAAAAACACAACTACAGCGCAGGACCATGCATTTTACCACAAGAAGTTTTTGAAAAATCAGCACAAGCTATTTTAAATTTTAATGACTCCGGCTTATCTATTTTAGAAATTTCACATAGAAGCAAAGATTTTGTTGCGATAATGGATGAAGCCAGATCACTTTCTCTTGAATTGTTAGGCTTAGAAGGCAAAGGATATAAAGCTCTTTTCCTTGCTGGTGGAGCAACTCTAGAATTTTTAATGGCGCCTTATAACTTGATGAAAGAAGGAGGTAAAGCTGCTTATCTTGATACGGGAACATGGGCAAGCGGAGCAATAAAAGAAGCTAAATTTTTCGGAGAGACCGTTGTTGTGGCTTCTTCAAAAGAACAAAATTATAATCATATACCAAAAGACTATATTGTCCCTGCTGATGCTGATTATTTTCACTGCACCAGTAATAACACAATTTTTGGTACACAAATAAAGGAGTTCCCATCGTTAGACATGCCAATAGTTTGCGATATGAGTTCTGATATATTTTCAAGAGTATTGGATTTCTCAAAATTTGATATAATCTACGCTGGAGCACAAAAAAATATGGGACCTGCAGGAACTACGCTAGTAATTGTCAAAGAAGCCATTCTTGGCAAATCAGGTAGAACTATTCCAGGTATATTGGATTACGATAAGCATATTAAAGCAGAGAGTATGTATAACACTCCTGCCGTTTTCCCCGTATACGCTTCATTACTGACTTTACAATGGTTAAAAAAACTAGGTGGAGTTGCAGCAGTTGAAAAATTGAATAACGCAAAAGCCGAGTTGCTTTATAACGAAATAGATAGAAATCCCTTATTTAAAGGAGCTGCGGCTGTTGAAGACCGTTCTACAATGAATGCGACTTTTTTATTGAATGATGCAGCACATACAGAAACTTTTGATGCTATGTGGAAAGCGGCGGGGATTTCTGGAATACCAGGACACCGATCAGTAGGTGGCTACAGAGCTTCTATGTATAATGCACTTCCTATAGAAAGTGTGCAAGTTTTAGTAGATGTTATGCAGGCTTTGGAAAAGGCAATTTAAAAATTAAAATATAGAATGATTTAAAGATTTTAAAATTCAATTGATAATCATTCAATACATAAAAAAAACAGATTGAATTTTTAAATTTTTGATCGAAAAATATAAAAAAATGAAAGTATTAGCAAACGACGGAATTTCTAAAAGTGGAATTGTAGCATTAGAAAAAGGTGGATATGAGGTAATAACAACAAAAGTAGCGCAAGAACAAGTTGCTAATTTCGTAAATGAGAATAACGTAAGCGTAGTTTTGGTTCGTAGTGCAACTAAGGTTCGTAAAGATATTATAGATGCCTGCCCAGGATTAAAAATAATTGGTCGGGGTGGTGTAGGAATGGATAATATTGACGTTGACTATGCAAAAAGCAAAGGGATTCACGTAATCAATACTCCTGCATCTTCATCAGAATCTGTGGCAGAATTAGTTTTCGCTCATTTATTCTCTGGTGTTCGTTTCTTGCATGATTCAAACAGAAATATGCCACTTGAAGGAGACTCCAAATTTGAAAGTTTGAAAAAAGCTTATGCAGACGGAGTCGAATTAAGAGGGAAAACTCTTGGAGTAATAGGAATTGGACGTATAGGCCAAGCTACTGCTAAAATGGCATTAGGCTTAGGAATGAAAGTGATTGCAGCAGATAGTTTTATCCCACAAGTGGACCTGAAAGTTGAATTCTTTGACGGACAATCGATCACGACTACAATTGTTTCTCAATCTCTTCAATCTTTATTCAAAGAAGCTGATTTCATTACCCTACATGTTCCTGCCCAAGATGGTTATATCATCGGTGAGAAAGAATTGGCTATCATGAAAGATAGTGTAGGTATAGTAAACTGTGCTCGTGGAGGAGTTATTGATGAAGTGGCTTTAGTAAAAGCATTGGATAGCGGAAAAGTATTGTTTGCTGGATTGGATGTTTTTGAAAATGAGCCAACACCAGAAATGACTATTTTAATGAATCCTAAAATTTCATTAACTCCACATATTGGCGCTGCGACAGGAGAAGCCCAAGATAGAATTGGCACTGAGCTAGCTTCACAAATTATAAGCATATTAGGCTAGTTTTTTAAAGCTAAATAGTAAAAAGGGATTCATTAACATTGTTTAATGAATCCCTTTTTTTATCTAAAACTAGCTAATAGCTGATTAATTTCGTAAATTTAAAAAACATTTAAAAATGCAATGAAAAATTATATTTACATAGCTGCAATTATTTTAGTTGTTATCATAAGCTGTACTACTTCGAAGGCCATTGTTTCAAAATCTGACCAAGCTATAACTACACAGAACGATACAATACGAATTGCTAATGACGAATTAGAATATGAAGTAATCATTATCGATCCAGGTTTTAATACTTGGCTAGTTTCAAGAGCCTTTCCTAGAGACTACAACTCGCAGAGTTTTATGGAGAATAAAAACAGGTTTTGGATTAACGAATGGAATACTCGCGTTTTGCAGCCTTTTCGCTACGATCCCAATCTTTATGGAATGAATATCGATTACAACTCAAATATCGACTATGGATACGAAGTCAATTATTTAATATATAATTATTTGGTTTACTTTCAAAATACCAACAAACAAAAACTTTTTGGCTATGTTCCAGCCAGATAATGTCAGTACATTTGTAATTATTACAAATAAAAATGAATTCATTAAAGAAACGCTGGGGAATTGCCTCCAACTTCCAACTAGCAATTATATTTATCGTTTTTGCAATTACCGGTTCCACATCGGCCTGGTTATCAAAACCGGTGTGTCTCTGGTTGGGGATTATGAAGGAAGACTATGGCTTTTGGCATACACCTGCACGATTGATTATAATTTTTCCACTATACCAGGTTTTGTTGGTACTAATTGGTCTCATTTTCGGCCAATTCAAATTCTTTTGGGCCTTCGAGAAGAAAATGCTTAAACGCATGGGCTTAGGCTTCCTATTTAAAGATTAATATTCTTTGTAATTATCCCTGTTTTTTAATCCAATAATTATAAATCCAAGTCAACGTAAAAGAAGGAATAACATCGGTAAAAGGAATGATTTCTTCTAGAAAAGTAATAACTCCCCCTACTTTTCCGACAGTCCCCTCGTACATTCTTGTCATTAAATACGCGGCTATTGGAGCCCAAATAACATCGGAAAACTCGCCGACCATGGGTACTGCGAAGGAAAGCATTCCGATCGCGTCAAACAAAAGCCCAAGAAATAAATTTCTTTTTTTAATCTTACTATTTACTACTTTGAACTCCTCTGTCGTCATTCTCTAAATATGATTTATCCGTTTCGAGGCTATCTTTTTCCTATTTACCTTTGAGTTTATCTCCATATAACTTTTTCAATTTCTCTATCTTAGGAGTGATGATATAGGAGCAATAACCCTGGGATTTATTGTCATTGTAATAATTCTTGTGGTAATCCTCAGCTACATAAAACTTAGATGCCGCAGATATTTTGGTAACTATTCGTTTCCCAAAAGTATCTTCTTTTGTCATTACAGCTATATATTCTTCCGAAATCTTTTTCTGCACCTCGTTATGATAAAATATTTCACTCCTGTATTGAGTACCCACATCATTGCCTTGACGATTAAGGGTAGTAGGGTCATGTGTTGCAAAAAAGATCTCCAACAATTCTCCAAAACCAATTTCATTAGGATCGAAAGTGATTTCGATTGCTTCTGCGTGCCCTGTTGCGCCCCCACAAATTTCTCTGTAAGTTGGGTCAATTGTTTTTCCGCCTATATAACCTGGAACCACACTTTTTACTCCTTTTAACTCTAAAAACACCGCTTCTGTACACCAGAAGCATCCGCCAGCAAATATCGCTACTTCCATTCCTTCTTGTAATCCCATTTTTATCTATAATTTAAGTTATTTCAAATTTAAGCTATTAAAGACGCTTCGACAGTCCTATTAACTAAAATTTATTATCTGACCTTAATATTATACTAAAAAACTTTGTTTCTTTGTGGAAAACGGTTCAAATGATACATGCAAAAAATTTACATAAATACTACGACCAACTCCATGTTTTAAAAGGAGTTGATTTGCATATTCAAAAAGGAGAAATCGTTTCTATAGTAGGCGCTTCTGGCGCCGGAAAAACCACCTTATTGCAAATTCTTGGAACTTTAGATAAACCCAGTCCCGAAAATGAAATCATGCTGCGCATCAACGATGAGGACATATTGACCATGAACGATAAAAATCTATCGAAATTCAGAAATTTGAATCTGGGCTTTATCTTTCAGTTTCATCAACTTTTACCAGAGTTTACGGCTCTAGAAAACGTCTGTATCCCTGCTTTTATTGCTAATAAATCAAAGCAGGAAACAGAAATAGAGGCTAAAAAATTGTTAGACTACCTTGGGCTTTCTCATCGAATAAATCATAAACCTAATGAACTTTCTGGCGGTGAGCAGCAACGAGTGGCAGTTGCAAGAGCACTAATAAACAAACCCGCAATAATTTTTGCCGATGAGCCTTCAGGAAACCTTGACACAGCTTCTGCCGAAAATTTACACCAATTGTTTTTTAAATTGCGCGATGAATTGGGTCAAACATTTGTGATTGTCACACATAACGAGGAATTAGCTAATATGGCAGACCGAAAGTTGGTTATGGTGGATGGCTTGATTAGTAATTAAACAAGTTTACAGTTTGTTTTGAAACTAGAACAGCTTTAGACATTTACGCTTTAAACAAAAAAATGGACAATTCCGAGCTCAAATCATTTCTTGACGAGAAAGTCATTCAATACAATACACTTGATTTTATAGATAGCGATCCCGTACAAATTCCACATTTATTTTCACAAAAAGAAGATAGAGAAATTGCTGGCTTCTTAAGTGCAACAATAGCTTGGGGAAACCGCACAATGATCATCAGAAACTCCCATAAAATGATGGATTTGATGGGAAATGCACCCTACGACTTTGTCATGTCTCATAATGAAGAAGATTTGGCAAGGTTGGAACATTTTGTCCACCGTACCTTCAATGCTCAAGATTTTGGCACTTTTATAACAAGTCTGAAAAACATCTATACAAACCATAATGGATTAGAAGCTGTTTTCTCCCAGAAGAGTGAGTCAGAAACAGTGCAAAAAAGTATTTCCGAATTCAAGAAAATATTCTTCGAAGTTCCTCATGAATACCGGACCCAAAAACATGTTTCAGACCCCATGAACAATTCTGCTGCAAAACGCATCAACATGTTTCTAAGATGGATGGTACGTCAAGATAATAAAGGAGTAGATTTGGGAATCTGGAAAAATATTTCTCCCTCTTCATTATCATGCCCTTTGGATGTTCATTCTGGAAATGTAGCTCGGAAATTGGGTTTATTAACCAGAAAACAAAATGACGGAAAAGCGGTGGCTGAATTAGATTTTAACCTCAGAAATCTAGATCCATTAGATCCTGTTAAATATGATTTTGCTTTGTTTGGCTTGGGAGTATTTGAAGGGTTTTGATGCTGTTTTGATGCGGAGTTAACAAATACTTTTCTTTTGCCCGATGTCAGGTATCGCGGATAGCATCTACTGTATAAGAAACTCAGAATTAACGCTTAATACGACCTTGACTTATTTTTGGATTAACTGTAGTACTGCAACACAGAATATTCGTTTGTAAATAAAAACACCAATCTCAAAAAACATATTAGGAGTTGATGGAGTCTGAGTAGAAAAAACGCAATTAGCATCTTTACTTTCAAAAAGACTACCTTTGCAAAAAAATTAAGCAAATGACCACTTTTGAGCAATTCAATCTTCCTAAATCCGTACAAAAAGCAATTGACGATTTAGGATTTACGACACCTACTCCTATTCAGGAAAAAACTTTCTCTGTAATCATGTCTGGTCGTGATATGATGGGAATTGCACAAACAGGAACTGGTAAAACATTTGCCTATTTGTTACCATTATTAAAATTATACAAATTTACTGAAGGGCATACGCCCAAAATAGTAATATTGGTACCTACTCGTGAACTTGTAGTTCAGGTTGCAGAAGAAGTAGAAAAACTGACAAAGTACATGTCGGTTCGTACTGTTGCAATTTTTGGTGGTGTTAACATCAATACCCAAAAAACAACCGTTTATAAAGGTTGTGATATACTAGTAGGAACTCCTGGTAGAATCATGGATTTGACATTAGACAATGTAATCCGTTTTGAGGACATGCAAAAACTAGTTATCGACGAGTTTGATGAAATGTTAAATTTGGGTTTTCGTACCCAATTGACAGCTATTTTGGCTATGATGCCAAGAAAACGTCAGAATATCCTCTTTTCAGCAACCATGACTGATGAAGTAGATGCTATTTTGAATGACTATTTCGATTATCCTGAAGAGGTTACTCTTTCCGCTTCTGGAACCCCCTTAGAAAACATCAAACAAATCACATATAATGTTACCAACTTTAATACAAAAGTAAGCCTGTTAAAACACTTATTACATAACAATGAAAACATGAGTCGTGTTTTAGTATTTGTAAATAATAAGAAAATTTCGGATATGCTTCATGAGCGTATCGAGGAAGATTTTGAAGGTCGATTTGGAGTAATCCACTCTAATAAGTCTCAAAATTACCGCTTGAGTACTATGGCATCGTTTCAAGAAGGGAATCTTCGTGGTCTGATAACGACGGACATTATGGCCAGAGGACTGGATATTTCTAACATTACACATGTTATAAACTTCGAAATGCCAGACATGCCAGAGTTATACATGCACAGAATTGGTAGAACGGGTCGTGCGGATAAAACGGGTACTGCTATCAGCTTTATCGCTCCTCGCGAGGAAGAGTCTAAAGTAGAGATCGAAGTCTTGATGAATATGGAATTAGAGATCGAGCAATTCCCCGCTGAAGTCGAAGTTTCTTCAAAACTAATTGAACCGGAGAAAGAACGACAAGCGGTCAAGTTCTTAACGAAAAAGAAAAAGCTTGATGGAGATGGTGCTTTCCAGGAGAAAAGTAAAAAGAACAAGAAAGTCAATTTAGGTGGACCTGGAGTAACTAAGAAAAAAACTCATGGATCTGTCAACCGTAATATGTTAAAAACAAGAGACAAAAAGCGAAAAGATAAAAACAAAAACAAATAGTACAAAAAAGGGCTAAAAAATGAACATCATTTTTTAGCCTTTTTCCTTTTGCAATAAATATAATTATACGGTTTTCTAATTCTCAGTAAAAACTAAACACACAGGAGAACACAAATCGATTCTTTTTCCTGTATCAGTAATAGAACCAGTAGTTAGGTTTCTTTTAAAAACTACGATGTTATTAGTGTATTGATGAGCCACTAATAGAAAATTACCCGTTGGGTCAATTGCAAAATTACGCGGTCCCTTGCCCAAAGTACTCGTTTGACCTTCTGATTCCAATCTTCCGTTTTTTAATATTTTAAAGATTGAAATATCATTCGCTTCTCCTCTATTTGTTGCATACAGAAATTTTCCGTCTGGCGAAATATGAATATCTGCAGAACTAAATGTTCCTTTGAAGTCTTTTGCCAAAACGGTAGTTTCATCCACTTTTTTTAATTTCCCTTTCGAATAACAAAAAGTAGTTAAAGCGCCGTTCAACTCTTGCAATAAGTACACATATTTCCCATCCTTACTAAAAGTCAAATGCCTCGGACCACTTCCTGAACTTAATGAGGCGCTATCTTTCACTTTTAAGACCTCCTTAATTGAATTTGACGTATATGCATAAGAATACAGCTTGTCATTCCCTAGATCATTAGACAAAACAAACTTTCTATCTGGAGAGAAATAAACCATATGTACATGTGGCCCTTCCTGCCTTTTTACGTTAGTTCCTTTTCCGTAATGCTGAACTACTTGTTTTGCTTCAGTAATACTTCCGTCACTATTTTTTCCAAAAACGGAGATGTTCCCACCAGAGTAATTGGCAACAATAACATTTTTATCATCATTAATGATATAACAAGGGTCTGCGCCTCTTGAATCTTGAGAGTTTACAAAATCTAATTTTCCGGTGACGGCATCAAAACCAAAAGAACTCACTTTACTTTGAGCAGCATTCTCATTTACAGAATAAACAAACTTGTTATCTTCTGAAACAGATACAAAACTTGGATTTACCGTTTTTTCAGAGGCATTTTTAAAACTAAAATCTCCCGTTTTTGAATTAAATTCATAAACATAAATTCCTTTACTATCGCAGCCTGAAGTATAGGTGCCAATTAGCAAATTAAAATTATCATTTTGTGCTTGGCCAATACAATAAATTAAAAGCAAAAACAGTGTGAAATATTGTTTTTTCATTTTTTAAAATTTTATTCAGACGCTAAATTAAACAATTTACAGAACCCTATTCCTCTTCTTTAAAAAATATAAAGTGAATTGAAAAATAATTTGTTATAGAAAAGGGGTAGAGTGATTGCCTTCAGCAAAAAAATCAAACAATAGCGTCTCACAACTGTAAACAAATTTGTATTTTTGATAAACTAAATATTAGAATGCAATTTAGACATCCCGAAATTCTATACTTTCTCTTCTTCTTGATCGTACCAATTTTGGTTCATTTATTTCAATTTCGCCGTTTCAAAAAAGAATACTTCACAAACGTTAAATTCCTAAAAGCGCTTTCTGTTCAAACTAGAAAAAGCTCGAAAATTAAAAAATGGCTACTTCTTAGCTCTCGTTTGTTATTGCTCGTCTGCATTGTTCTTGCGTTTGCACAGCCCTACTTCAGAGCTAAAGACAATAAAAACACAACTAATGAATTGTATATTGTTTTAGACAACTCGTTCAGTATGCAGGCCAAAGGAAAAAAAGGGGAATTACTTAAAAGGGCTGTCCAAGAATTACTAGAAGATATTCCAGAAAATACAAGTTTTTCTCTACTCACTAATTCCGAAAATTACTGGAATACAGATATAAAATCGATTCGCAATACCCTCCAAAATATAAAATACAGTGCTATTCCATTTCAGTTAGATTATGCGATGGCTAAAATAAAATCGCACAAATCGGTATTTAAAAAAGACATTGTGATTATAACAGATGCTATTGGTCTTCACGGTAAAAGTGATAAAAATAGTGCTAAAACTGACCTTGTACATTTCGTAATACCAAAAGCAGAACAAAAAAACAATGTAGCTATAGACAGCGTCTTCATTCATGAAACACTAGATAACTTTTATGAAATCACTGTTGACTTATCCGCTTATGGATCTAGTATTCAACCAGCGCAAATAGCAATATACAATCAAAGCAATCTTGTGGCAAGAACGACTGTTGACTTTGATACCAAAAAAAAGAACGTGAATTTTACAATTCCAAAACAAGCTTTTCACGGATATGTTTCAGTGACAGACAAGGGACTGCCTTATGACAATATTTTATATTTTAGTATTTCAGAAATAAAAAAAGCAAATGTAATCAGTATTGGTGACTTAGAGAAAAGCAACTTCCTAAGTCGAATTTATACCAACGATGAATTTAATTTTCTTAATTCCACAATAAGCTCATTGGATTACAATACTCTTAAAAAACAGGATGCAGTCGTATTGAATGAGCTGGATGAAATTCCGCAAGCATTACAAACTACTTTAAAGTCCTTTGTGCAAAAGGGAGGCAACCTGATAATAATCCCTTCAGCAAAAAGTGTACTGCCAAATATAAATACCTTTCTGATGAATTTTGGAACAGTTCAATTTAAAAGCTTTGATAAAGTTGAGAAACTAATTACTAAAATCAATTTCAACCATCCTTTATTTACTTCCGTATTTGAAAATCAAATCAAAAATTTCCAATACCCAAAAACAAATTCCTCATTTACACTATTCGGTTCAGGTCCTTCAGCTTTGTCTAATGATGATCTAAGTGCTTTCCTGACTTCCACATCAAATTCTATTTCTAGTGTCTACATATTTGCAGCACCAATAAATATATTAAATTCAAATTTTCAACAGTCACCACTAATCGTTCCCGTTTTTTACAAAATGGCTCTGAACAATCGTAAAAACGGTATAAATAACTTAACTATAGGAAACTCAAACCCTTTCCTTGTGGATGTGCTATTATCAAAAGATGCTGTTCTAAGCGTCAAAAACACAACGGAACAATTTATTCCTATTCAACAAATTCTGAACAATAAAGTCAAATTAGTTTTTAAAGATTATCCAGAGCAAGCTGGTAATTTTGAAATATTTAATCAAAATGATAAGTTAGAAAATATCAGTTTTAATTACGGTAGAACCGAAAGTGATTTGGCCGCAACATCTGAAAAAATGCTTTCGGACTACAAGACGACCGATTCCATAGCCTCTTTTTTTGATAATTTGCAAACGAACAGAATCGACAATCAAATTTGGAAATGGTTTGTTATCTTTGCACTGCTCTTTCTGTCAATAGAAACGGCAATCATACGATTCATGAAATAAACGAATTCGTTTCTGGAATTCAGAATTACAAAAAATAATACCCGCATATGAAAATAATCTTCCGAGAAGCAAAAATTATCGATCTTACAAGTCCTTTTCACAACAGGACAGTAGATGTTTTAATTGTAGATGGTTTAATAAAAAAAATTGGAGCCTCTCTCCCTAATACAGAAAATGCAGAGGAAGTAATTTTAGAAAACCTTCATCTGTCCCAAGGTTGGTTTGACAGCAGCGTCTCGCTGGGAGAACCCGGTTTTGAGGAAAGAGAAACCATATCAAATGGATTAGAAGTAGCAGCAAAAAGTGGCTTTACGGCAATTGCTCTTCAACCTAACTCCTTCCCTATTATCGACAACCAGTCACAGGTTAACTTTGTAAAAAACAAAGCCAATGGCAGCGCAACACAGCTTTACCCGATAGGGGCTTTGACAAAAGGCAGTGAAGGGAACGACATGGCAGAGTTATTTGACATGAAAAAAGCGGGAGCTATTGGTTTTGGCGATTATAACAAAAGTCAGCCAAATGCCAATTTGCTCAAAATCGCCTTACAATACGTACACGATTTTGATGGATTAATAATTGCATTCCCTCAAGATGAAAAAATAAAAGGAAATGGAGTTGTAAATGAGGGAATCATTTCAACGCGGTTAGGTCTGAAAGGCATTCCAAACCTTGCCGAAGAACTGCAAATCTCAAGAAATCTATTTTTACTAGAATACACCGGAGGAAAATTACACATTCCTACGATTTCGACCGCAAAATCAGTCCAATTGATTAAAGAAGCCAAGGCGAAAGGCTTGAATATAAGCTGCAGCGTTGCGGTGCATCATCTGGTGATGACAGACGAGAAACTAGAAGGCTTTGATACCCGATTTAAAATATCACCCCCACTTAGAACAGAAATAGATCGAAAAGCATTAGTGAGTGGAATAATTGACAACACCATAGACATGATTACGTCAGACCACAATCCGATGGACATTGAACACAAAAAAATGGAGTTTGATATGGCCAAAGATGGAACTATCGGCCTTGAAAGTGCCTATGGTGCTTTGATGACTGTATTACCTCTGGAAAAAGTAATTGAAAAACTGACATCAGGTAAAACTGTTTTCGGAATTGAAAACCAAGCTATTGAAGAAGGAGCAATAGCGAACATCACTTTATTCAATCCTCAAGGAAAAAATATTTTTACTAAATCATCTATACTGTCAAAATCCAAAAACTCTGCGTTTCTGGGAGTGGAAACTAAAGGTCAGGTTTATGGAATTCTAAATCAAGGAAAATTAATTTTAGTATAAAAACATGAATAACACTATTGAACAAGGCAAAACGGCGGCAATCACAAGTTATATTTTGGGTATCGGGGTATTTATTGCGATGTCAATGAATGCAGATGACAAGAATACTTTTGCCTCATTTCACATCCGCCAAGGATTGGGATTAACATTAACTTTTATTTCATTAGGATTAATTATAAGCAATTTTGACAGCTTAATGATTTCGGCACCCATGTGGGTTTTTGTATCTGTCCTATGGTCTTATGGCATTTTCAGCGCCATAAAAGGAGAGACAAAACCTGTTCCATTATTAGGGAATTTTTTTCAAAAATGGCTAATAAATATATCTTAAAATAAATGAAATTATCACTACAGTATCTCATTAGAGAACCAAAAATAAAATTAGATAAAAACCCGCTTATCCTTTTACTTCACGGATATGGAAGTAACGAAGAGGATTTATTTTCTTTTGCAACGGAGCTACCTGACGAGTATTATATAATCTCAGCGCGCGCCCCGTATGACTTACAGTACGGCAGTTATGCGTGGTACGCTATTAATTTTGACGCTGATGAAAATAAATTTTCGGACAATGAACAGGCAAGATCTTCAAGAGATTTAATCGCTAAATTCATAGATGAATTGACAAGAAATTATCCAATAGACTCCGCTAAAACCAGCTTGCTTGGCTTCAGTCAAGGCGCAGTCCTGAGTTATGCCGTTGCACTTTCCCATCCCGAAAAAATTCAAAAAGTAATTGCCCTAAGCGGCTATCTAAGCGATACCATTTTCGAAAATGACTATTTGAAAAATGACTTATCAAAACTAAAGATATTTGCTTCACACGGAATAGCTGACCAAGTAATTCCAGTCGACTGGGCGCGTAAAACGAAGCCTTTTTTGGACAAACTGGGCATTGCAGCCGTTTATAAAGAATACCCTATTGGTCATGGGATTTCCCCACAAATTTTTACTGATTTCAAGAATTGGTTATAAGCATAAAAAAAAGGTTCCAAATGTGGAACCTTTTTTTATTATTGTTTTGGATAAAGCAACGATTGGTCGACTTCGAAAGAAATACTTTCATCGTCATTAACAAAGTATTTAAGTAAAACTTCGCCCCAAATATTGCCGTCGCTAAAATCCGCAATAATCCAACGGTGATTTAGAATTTTTACTTTATTGATTATAAATTTATTTTCACCAATTTTATCCTGTCCCACATAAGGGTTTCCCTTTGCATTTGAATTAAAGTCTAATAATTTCTCCGTAACATAGGGAATCAGTTTTTCATATTGCATCGTTTTTTCCGAACTTCCAGAGTCAAAATAATTTTGCGCATTTTCGTTTTTCTCCAAAGAAAAATAGTTGGCATCATTTAGCTTAGTTTTAAGCGAACTCGCATCAGCTTTTAATTTCTTAGTTACTTTTTCATATCTGCCTTGTTCGAATGCAACTTCTTTACTATAAAACATATAGGTAAAGATATTCATAAGCACCAGAATAATAAAAACATAGAGGAATAAGGATTTTTTCATTTTAAGTTTAATTATAAATTGATTTCTAAATTATCATAGGCAAGATAAACGTTTTCAGGTAGGTTTTTTTGGACTTCTTCATGAAAACCTAGCATATGACTAATATGAGTAAGATAGGCTTTTTCTGGCTGAATCAAGGCTATAAAATCCAATGCCTCCTTCAAATTGAAATGGGTCGCGTGCTCTTCCTCACGCAATGCATTTATAACTAACACTTTCAAATTTTTTAGTTTGGAAATTTCATTTTCGGCTATTGTTTTTGCATCGGTTACATAAGCAAAATCATCAATTCTGTACCCAAAAACCTGTAAGTCCCCATGCATAACATTGACAGGAATTACTGTTTTACCTCCGAGCTCGAAAGATTCATTGTTGGTCACTTCTATCGTTTGCACAGAAGGAGCTCCCGGATACTTATTTACGGTAGTAAAAACATACTCAAACCGGCTTTCCAGGTTATCAATTACTCTTTGATGTGCATAAATAGGAATTTTCCCTTGTTTAAAATTAAATGGCCGAATGTCATCTATACCTGCCGTATGATCTGAATGTTCATGCGTGAATAGTATCCCGTCCACATGTTGACAATTTGCCGAAATCATTTGCTGTCTAAAATCAGGGCCACAATCAATCACATATGAATGATCCCCCCAAACTATCCATACGGACACCCTTAGCCTTTTGTCCTTCTTATCAGTACTTTTACATACCGGATGATCGCTACCTATAACTGGAATACCTTGCGACGTACCAGTGCCTAAAAAATATACCTTCAATTGCATTTAATTTTTTTACAAAAATAGGATTAAATATCTTTTATTAGAGCCCTAATTAATTAACTTTGTAACATATTACCCATATTTAAAACAAAAATGGATACTGAAATAAAACTCAAAGGTGACAAAGTCATCGCACAAATACCTTCAATCAAAGATAAGGCACTTCGGATCAATTTGAACGAGAATATCTACGGTACCTTTGCTGAAATTGGAGCGGGACAAGAAACAGTAAGACATTTTTTTAGGTCCGGAGGCTCTTCCGGAACTATCGCAAAAGCAATGTCTGCTTATGACAAAGATTTTAGTGATGCAATCTATGGTATTGAAGCAGACGGCCGTTATGTAACAGAAAGTCGACTTAAAAAAATGCTAACCTTTGAAGGACAATTAATTGAAGAGCGCTTGAGCAAAGAAAAACATCCTAATAAAATGTTTTTTAGTTATGCCAATACGGTAGCTACAATCGATTTTGCAAAACAGTTCAAAGGACATGGTTGGGTTGGAATCAGATATCAAATCGACCCTGATGAAGACTATAACGAAATCATCCTTCATATTCGATTTAAAGAAACGGACGCTCGACTACAACAGGAAACCCTCGGAATCCTTGGTGTGAATTTAATTTACGGTGCTTACTATAAATACAATGACCCAAAGCGATTGCTGCGTTATTTATACGATCATTTAGACAAAGACCAACTAGAAATTGATACGATTAATTTTTCAGGTCCTCGTTTTGCAGATGTAGATAATCGCTTGATGAGTTTACAATTAGTAAAAAACGGAATGACTGACGCCGTAATGTTTGACCCTAACGGTAAAAACATTCTTCCAGCAGCCATTTTATACAAAAAAAATATTCTTGCCTTAAGAGGTAGTTTCAGACCAGTGACAAAGGTTAATATGGACATGTATGAGAAATCATTGAAAATGTTTCTTCAAGAAAACAAAGTTGATAAAGACAATACCTTAGTTATTTTTGAGATCACTTTGTCCAATTTACGCTCAGACGGAGAAATCGATGAACGTGACTTCATGGATCGGGCAGAATTGTTGTGTTCTTTAGGACAAACCGTAATGATTTCAAATTTCCAAGAATATTACAAGGTAGTTGAATATTTTGCCAATTATACCAAAGCAAGAATGGGACTAGCCATGGGTGTAAATAACCTAGTTGATATTTTTGACGAAAAATACTACCGTCATCTTAGTGGCGGAATCCTAGAAGCGTTTGGAAAATTATTCTTCCGTGACATGAAGGTATTCTTGTACCCAATGTTAGACGAAAATGGGGACATTACCACCTCTGAAAATTTAAAAGTTCACCCGAGAATGAAAGAATTATACAAATTCTTTAAGTTTAACGGCAAAGTTGTCGATATAGGTGATTACGATCCAAAAAATCTTGAAGTTTTCTCTCGTGAAGTATTGAAAATGATTAATGACGGAACACCTGGATGGGAGCCTATGCTTCCTTCTGGTATTGCTGAAATCATAAAAGAGTATCAGCTTTTTGGATGCGAGCCAAATAACCGTCTGAGGGGAGGTGATAAATAAAAGTGCTGAATATTCTATCTTTAATCTTGATTTGCTACAGCTGTAGCTAACGGGGAATTAAATTATATAAAATACTAAAGTCCATAATTAGTGTACTAAACAACCCACTAATTATGGACTTTTTTTCATACTTTAGATTACTAATTACCAACTACTTACTAATGCAACTAAGTAGACAAAAGACTTACTTGAGTATTTGTTCTGCATGCGCTTTGGTCTTTACCTTTTCTATAACTTCATCTATAATTCCGTTTTCATCAATTACAAAAGTAGTTCGGTGAATACCATCGTACTCTTTTCCCATGAATTTTTTAGGTCCCCAAACGCCAAAAGCTTCGATAACTGATTTATCTTCATCAGCCAATAACGGGAATGGAAAATCATATTTTTCTTTGAATTTAGCTTGCTTTGCCTGTGCATCGGCACTAACTCCTAGAAGTTCATAATTATTAGTCTGAAACCGCTCAAAATTGTCCCTAAGATCGCAGGCTTCTGCTGTACATCCTGGTGTACTTGCTTTTGGGTAAAAGAAAACTACTAATTTTTTTCCTCTATAATCTTCTAATTTATGTTCTTTACCGTCTTGATCTAATCCCGAAAAATTTGGCGCTTTATCACCTTTTTTTAATGTTGTCATAATTTTAAATTTATGTATTATTTATTATATACCCCAGATTGTAGTGAAGTCCACGAAATACACTTAGATTTACTTTAAATATTGGCAAAGCAACCGCCGGAAGCTCTTGGAAAATAATTAAAAATTATGCCAACTGAATAGTGAATTGCAGCCAAAAGCTGGATTAGGCACTTCATGAAATTTATTCTATTTTTGCCTGATATAAAAATACTAAAATGACTAAGCAAGAGAGGGTAACATATGTTATAAATACGTTAAAAAAATTATACCCTACGATTCCGATTCCATTAGACCACAAAGACCCCTATACTTTATTAATTGCTGTTTTGCTTTCGGCGCAATGTACAGACGTTCGGGTGAATAAAATTACGCCTTTACTTTTTGCAAAAGCGAGTAACCCCTATGATATGATAAAAATGACGGTGGAGGAGATAAAAGAAATAATACGTCCTTGTGGTTTATCACCAATGAAATCAAAAGGAATACATGGTCTTTCCCATATTTTAATAGACAAACATGGCGGCGAGGTCCCGCAAAGTTTTGAATACTTAGAGGAACTTCCGGCGGTGGGTCATAAAACTGCCAGTGTAGTAATGTCGCAAGCCTTCGGAGTACCAGCCTTTCCTGTGGACACCCATATTCACCGATTGATGTATCGATGGAATTTAACCAATGGAAAAAATGTAGTTCAAACCGAAAAAGATGCGAAACGTCTTTTCCCAGAAGAGCTATGGAATGACCTACATTTACAGATAATCTGGTACGGAAGAGAGTATTCGCCTGCTCGCGGTTGGAGTTTAGAAAACGATGTTATTACGCAAACAATAGGAAGAAAGTCAGTGTTGGATCAATACCATAAAAAATAAGACTCACTAACTTGAATTTCAAATAGGGGAATCTTATCAATACAGAACCTCTTAATTAGCCCTTGTACTGTTTACTTTAAAAATACTTAATTCGATATTATTTCGAAACTCTTGTTATCGATTTTAACTATGCTCAGCGCTTTCGAATAATGTAATAAAAAAGAAACGATTTCTTTTCTTGGTTTCATTGCTTTAGTTTTCAATGAATTTCTAGAGTAAGTTTTTGCCATGTTATGTAAATTTTGTTATCATACTATAACGTGCAAAATATTCA
>JBLIKQ010000037.1:0-20598 GCA_047635475.1 Porticoccaceae bacterium | reverse complement strand
TGTTTAATAGGCTAAAAATTCCGGCTCCCACTTTGTAGATAAAGCAGTTAAACCAATCTAAATTACACTTTATTTACTTCTAATTAAATTCTACAGCTTATGCTTTTATTTGTTTTAGATTTGGCACCCACTATCAATTAAGACCTAGTAACGTGGCTTATGGTTCTAAATTCAGAATGGAATTATTTAAAAGGCAATAATTCGGCTACAAAAGCAGATTTTTTTTGACTATTTAATGTGAAACTTGACGTTTAACTGATTGGAATTTGCTAAAAAACCATTTTTAGGAACAAGTTTTTTATGTTTTTGCACATTTTATAATTCCAGCGACATCGATTGAATGCTAAGCTATAGAGGGATTTAGACCTAGTGTTTTGTGTTTTTAGATAAGATTAACAGCTTGGTTTTCAGCTTTGTAAATTTTAGTGTATCTTTGCACTTAGAAATTTCTTAACGGGACAGCGTTTTGAAGAAAAACAATTTATGGTAAGGAAATGGTATTTTTATACAAGTTTAGCTATTATTATAGCCTTTTTAAGTGCAGGTTTTAAACCACTTAAAATAGATGCGAATCAATGGTTTCTAATAAAAAACCCAGATGGAATGAAATATTTATATCCATCTCTAGAACAAGAAGAGTACAGAAACCTGAATATCCCTTTTACAGGAAATTTGTTTATTGGTTTTAAAGAGGCACTTGCTTTCAAAGAATCGGAAGGCAAATATAAAATAATTAATTCTCTTGGTTATATGGGGAAATATCAGTTTGGTACAGAAACCCTGAGATCAGTTGGAATATATGACAGTTCTTTATTCTTAAGAAGTCCTAGGATGCAAGAAAGAGCATTCGTGGCTCTTTTGTCAAAAAATAAATGGATTTTGCAAGACGTTATCAAGAAATACAACGGTACTGTCGTTAATGGAATATTGGTGACTGAATCTGGTATTTTGGCGGCAGCCCATCTTGGTGGTGCGGGTTCTGTAAAAAGGTATTTTAGACACGATGGTAACGTATCCATTAAAGACGCTTATGGTGCTTCAATACGAAGTTATATGAAAGCCTTTGGAGGATATGATACTTCACTTATAGTTGCAAATGTAAATGCCGTGGCAAACGCGAATTAAATTATATAGGTTTAAATTAAAAAAGGCAGTCAAACCCATATTGGTTTGACTGCCTTTTATTTTGCCTTACTTTTAATATAGCCCCATTATTTCTAACTGTCAATCTCAGGGTTTGTTTGCCTTTTTTAATTTTGAGGTAATATTTTTTTTAGGACATCCCCTTCTTTTGGGGTGGATAAGTATTTTTCATTTACGATCTTCCATACAGGGAATTTTTTATAAATGGAATAAATTATGTCAGCTGAAGTTTCATGTTCTTTTAGTTTTCCACAACAGAGATTAATTTTCCATTTTCATTATATGTAGCTGATAAAGAGCCCCCTTTAATTTCCATAACTACCAGATAGCTGTCATAACCCTCGTAGTTTTTACCGAGATCACACGCTATGAAACTATCTTTGAGCTCCTACTTAGGGTCGGTATTTCTGTCTGGTAAATAGACCGAAAAGACGTCTCCAGCGCTTTTAATGACAACAGCAGTTAAATTCTTCATACTCATATTTCCGCTTTTCGAATCTGCATCTATTTTATCTTCTGAATACTAAATAGTTGTTAATCCTAAAAGCAACAAAGCAATTACAAGAGTCTTAATAATAGTTGAATTTAATTGATTAATAATTTATTGTAGATTTAAATAATTAATGCATTTTGTTTACTTCCTCCTATTATTAATTTAATCTACATGTTTTTAATAAAACAACAGTTAAGGTTTAGGACGTTATATAGCAGTTGCTAATTATATATACAAAGCTATGTTTTATTTTAAACTATTTAAAATCAGTATTTTGTATAATTTTTGTTAAAAAAATGACATTAAATAGTATTTATTAAATAGGAAAATTTATTAAATGAGATAAATGGAATAGGGGCACAAAAAAACACCAAACCTTCATTTGATGTTTTTTGTACTAAAAAATTGATGTTAGTAGTGCGCTAGTTGCCAATCAAAATCTCCAATATCTTTATTGCAGCATCACTAATTTTTGTTCCAGGGCCAAAAACGGCAACTGCACCTGTGTCAAATAAATATTGATAATCTTGCGAGGGAATCACTCCTCCCACAACTACCATGATGTCTTCCCTGCCGTATTTTTTTAGTTCTTCAATTACTTGGGGAACCAGTGTTTTGTGGCCTGCTGCCAAGGAAGAGACGCCCAAAATATGCACGTCATTTTCAATCGCTTGTTTGGCGGCTTCGGCAGGAGTTTGGAAAAGGGGGCCAATGTCCACGTCAAAGCCTACGTCAGCATAACCGGTAGCCACCACTTTGGCTCCACGATCGTGTCCGTCTTGCCCCATTTTGGCAATCATAATTCTGGGTCGACGGCCCTCCTGTTTTGCAAAAGCATCGGCAAGTTGTTTTGCTTTCTCAAAACTTTTGTCATCTTTTATTTCTTTACTATACACGCCACTAAAGGATTTAATTTGCGCTTTATACCTTCCAAAAACCGTTTCCAGTGCATCGCTAATTTCACCCAAGGTAGTTCGGTATCTTGCGGCATCAACTGCTAGTTCCAATAAATTTCCTTCTCCGGTTTTAGCACAAAGGATTAGTTTTCTCAGTGATTCTTGCACTTTTTCAGTGTCTCTGGTCGATTTGATGCGGTCTAACTGTTCCAGTTGTTGCTTGCGCACTTTTTGGTTATCGACATCGAGAATTTGTAGAGGGTCTTCCTTTTCTAGCCTATATTTGTTTACTCCCACGATTATATCTTGTGAGCTATCTATACGCGCTTGTTTTCTGGCGGCAGCTTCTTCAATTCTTAGTTTAGGTATTCCCGCTTCAATTGCTTTAGTCATTCCACCAAGCTCTTGCACTTCTTCGATTAGCTTCCATGCATTTTGCGCGATTTCATGCGTCAAAGTTTCAACATAATAGCTTCCTGCCCAAGGATCAACTGTTCTTGTGATTTTTGTTTCTTCTTGTAAGTATATCTGTGTGTTTCTAGCAATTCTTGCCGAAAAATCAGTAGGTAATGCAATGGCTTCGTCAAGGGCATTAGTGTGCAGGGATTGTGTTCCCCCAAATGCTGCTGCTGTGGCCTCAATGCAAGTACGGGCTACATTATTAAATGGATCTTGCTCCGTTAAACTCCATCCGCTGGTTTGGCAATGGGTTCTTAGTGCCAATGATTTATCGTCTTTTGGATCAAACTGTTTTACTAATTTGGCCCAAATCATTCTTGCGGCGCGCATTTTGGCTATCTCCATAAAATGATTCATGCCAATGGCCCAGAAAAAGGAAAGACGTGGAGCAAAATCATCAATTTTCATACCGGTTGATAAACCAGTTTTGATGTATTCTAGTCCATCGGCAAGGGTGTAAGCTAACTCAATGTCCGCCGTTGCACCTGCTTCCTGCATATGGTAGCCCGATATAGATATAGAATTAAATTTAGGCATTCTTTTGCTAGTATATTCAAATATATCGGCAATAATCTGCATCGAAGGTTCAGGGGGATAGATGTAAGTGTTACGCACCATAAACTCTTTAAGGATGTCATTTTGTATCGTTCCTAAAAGTTGTTCTGGTTTTACGCCTTGTTCTTCAGCGGCCACGATATAAAATGCCATTATGGGTAATACTGCACCGTTCATGGTCATGGATACCGACATTTCATCCAATGGAATCTGGTCAAATAATACTTTCATGTCTTCTACAGAGTCGATAGCCACCCCCGCTTTCCCTACATCTCCAACCACGCGTTCGTGGTCTGAGTCATAGCCACGGTGTGTGGGTAAATCAAATGCAATGGACAAGCCTTTTTGGCCCGCAGCAAGATTGCGTCGGTAAAAAGAATTGCTTTCTTCAGCTGTTGAAAAACCGGCATATTGTCTAATCGTCCAGGGACGGCGAACATACATGGTTGTATATGGCCCACGTAAATTAGGCGCAAAACCCGCTGCGAAATCAAGATGTTTGAGATTCTCAACATCTTTTTCGGTATAGGTTTTTTTGAGTTCGATTCCTTCGGCAGTTAAGTAGTTTTCGGCCGAAGAATTCGGAATATCGTTATTCGACTTTTTAACTTCTAATTGAATATGTTTGAGATCATTTCTTATCATTTCTGACTCTGATTTACACGATTTGTAGTTGATTACTTTGGTTGATTTTTATTCTAAATCGAGACGTTCCTGCTCTGTTTTCTCTGCCAGTCGTTTTTCGATAATAGGAGTAATCAAAGTTTTGCGGGGTTTTATTTTTACAAAAGGGAACAATTCTAAATCATGTTTCATTTTGTCGTCTTGATTTGGGTATTTATTGGTTCCTAACAACACTTCTTTTCCTGAATCAAAAAGTTCCTGTTCCTTGTCTGCACTTTCATGTATTTTTCTTTTAATGACCCCCTCGTTCAATTGTTTTAAGAAACCACCTGTAGCCTCTATATCTTTGAACAGCGCCAAAGCCTTTTCGGCCAGTTGACTCGTGAGCGTTTCTATATAATAACTTCCGTCTGCGGGGTTATTTACTTTGTCAAAATAACTTTCGTTCTTAAGAACTAACAGTTGGTTGCGAGCGATTCTGTCTCCAAATTCGTTGTCCTTGTGATACAATGAGTCGTAAGGCAAATTAGCAATAGTATCTGCACCGCCTATAATTGCCGACATACATTCGGTTGTAGTTCGCAACATATTTATATTGTAATCGTATAAAGTTTTATTGCGTTTTGTAGGCGAAACAAAAAGATGGCATTCTGAATTATGGTTATACTCTTTGGCTATTAAATTAAAAAGTAAGCGTAATGCACGCAATTTAGCAATTTCAAAAAAGTAATTTGTTCCTACCGAAATCTCAAAGACAATTGGTTTATTAATAATTGGAATTCTATTGAAATATTCATTTGCGTGTGCCAAAGCATAGGCAATTTGCTGAACCATATTGGCCCCGGCGTTCTGATATAATCCAGCATCAATACTGATTATTGAACTTTCTGGAATCGCCGTGGTTAACAAGTTTAACGTATCGAAGTTGTTTTTGTCCTTGGTGGTAAACCAATTTCCCTCTTTAGCTAATTGTCCTATAGGATCTAGATTGTAAAACGGAATTGCCTTTTTATGCAAAGCTATGACATCAATTTTTTTAACGAAATCGATTGATATAAAGTTTAAGTTGAAATAAATCGCAACGTTTTCTAGAGGTAATTTTTCCAATAGTTTTGCTACGTCAATAGTTTCGTCGACGATAGTGAAACGAAGACTCTCGGCACCACGTGATAATGAGTCCAATGCTCTTTCCACAGATTTATCGATATCGTAAACAAAGATATTTTGACAAATCTTGCATTCCGAAGCTTTAGTGGTCACAGGAAAAGCTTTTGTGAACTCATCCTTATGATAACAAGGTTTTACTTTAATGTCTTCTGGGGAATTCCAAATCAAGGTTTCATTGTAATCTGCTCCCTTGAGTTCAAACTGTATTTTTTGTTTCCATTGCTTGGAGCTAACCGGATCGAAGTCTTCGAATAAATTAGTGGCCATTTTAATTGTTGTTTTTAATAATTCAGGATTTGCTGTCATTTTCAATGCTGTCACCTTCTAGTTCTATGATATAAATATCCTCGTTTTCCTTTTTCATATAGTACTTCTCACGAGCATATTTTTCGATTTGTTCTGGATTTTTGAGCTGTTTTATCTGTTCTTCGTCTTTCTTTATTTCTTCCTTGTAATATTCTTTATTGTTTTCGAGCTCATTTACTTGGTGGTCTAAAAAACGATGATCAAAATAAGAATAGTTGTCTAAGAAAATCATCCAAGACAAAAAAAACAACAATACCCATACATATTTATTGCTCAGGAACTTAAACCAAGGTTTGTCTTTATGTGGATTTGTCATTTAATGTTTTTTAGCCCCGATAGAGCCGATATCCCAGGTTTTTTGACCTGGATAAAGGGGAAAGCGGGAAATAGCTCCTGATTCTTCCTAACATAGGAAAGAGATTATGGAATTATATTTAGGTTAAAATTACAATAAAATTATAGAATTCTTTGATTTATTACAGCTCTAACCACATCTATGGCTACCGTATTGTATTTGTCATTAGGGATAATAATATCAGCAAATGCTTTTGTAGGCTCAATAAACTGCTGGTGCATTGGTTTTAGCGTGTTTTGATAACGTGTCAAGACTTCGTCCATATCTCGTCCGCGGTCTGCGACATCTCGTTTTAATCGACGGATTAACCTCTCATCAGAGTCTGCATGTACAAAGATTTTTACGTCAAATAGGTCCCTTAGTTCTGGATTAGCTAAAATCAGAATGCCCTCGATAATCATTACTTTGCGCGGATGGGTAGTAATTGTATCCTCTGTTCTATTGTGTGTTAAAAAAGAATATACTGGTTGTTGGATTGTTTTTTGCGCTTTAAGTTCTTTGAGATGGGAGACCAATAAATCAAAATCAATAGCACGAGGGTGATCAAAATTGATAAGAGCCCGTTCATCAAAACTTAAGTTGTTATTTTCTTTGTAATAAGAATCTTGAGAAATAATACCTACTTCTTTTTCAGGTAGTTCATTCATGATTTGATGAACTACGGTTGTTTTTCCGCTTCCCGTTCCGCCTGCAATCCCTATAATAAGCATAAATGGTTGTGTTGTTTAATGATGGGCAAAAATAGGAATTTTATTGGGAGTGTATTTTGTTTTTGGAATTTATTAATGACTTGCGGAGTTTTAATTTGAGCTTAGGCAAACCGTTTGTATATCATTTGCTTTTAATTGGAATCGGAAATTTATAAAACAGTCAAAATGGGAAAAGGAGCCTTTTGTGGGGGCTCCTTTTTCTAAATGTGTAAATTATAAAGTATTATTTATTTTTCTTCGCTTTAATCATCATTTCCATTTGGTCCCAAAGGTCCTGAGGAATATCCTCGAGCATATTAAATTCCCCAGCGCCTTTTAGCCATTCACCACCATCGATTACTACTACTTCGCCATTTATATATGCAGAGAAATCAGAAACCAGATAGGCAGCTAAATTAGCTAATTCCTGGTGGTCTCCCACACGCTGTACGGGAACTTTTTTAGCCATATCAAATTTTTCGGCAAGATCTCCAGGTAACAATCTGTCCCAAGCTCCTTTGGTTGGGAATGGACCAGGTGCTATTGCATTAGAACGAATTCCGTATTTGCCCCATTCTACGGCAAGACTTCTAGTCATGGCCAGAACTCCCGCTTTTGCGGTGGCACTTGGCACAACATAGGCAGAACCTGTAAAGGCATAGGTAGTCACAATATTTAAAATGGTGGAAGAGGTTTGTTTGGTATCGATCCAATGTTTTCCAAAAGCGAGGGTGCAATTTTTGGATCCTTTTAAAACGATATCGATTACGGTATCAAATGCATTTGCAGAAAGTCTTTCTGTTGGCGAAATGAAATTTCCTGCAGCATTGTTCAACAGTACATCTACTTTTCCAAAAGCGCTCAAAACGGCTTGCATCATATTTTCGACTTCATCATAGTGGCGAACGTCACATTGCAGTGGTAGACAAGTACCACCTGTTTCAGACTCAAGTTCCGAAGCTGTATTTTTTAGCTTGTCCAAATCTCTAGATGTTATGGCGACTTTTGCACCCAATTCCATAAAGTATTTGGTCATTGCTTTTCCTAAGCCACTTCCACCGCCGGTAACAACAATTACTTTTCCTTTTAAGGCGTCGTCCCGTAACATTTTGTCTGTATAATTCATATCGTATTGTTTTTTTTAATCGTAAATATAGTAAAAAAAATACTATGCACGCATAACAAAGCGCTTGTTGTGATTATAAGGTGCAAAGCCTTTTGGCAGCTTCCTCTAAAGTTGCATTATCTTTTGCGAAGCAAAAACGGATCAGCTGGAGGTCTTTCTTATCTGCATAGAAAGTTGAAATTGGGATAGCAGCGACTCCACGTTCCGTGATTAATCTTTTGCAAAAATCTACATCATTTTCATTGGAGATAGAAGAATAGCTGGCTACTTGGAAGTAGGTTCCTTCACAAGTCTTGAGCTCAAATCTACTGTTTTTTAGTAAATGCCTAAAGTAATCTCTTTTTTTCTCATACATACTGCTAATTTCCTGAACGGAAACGAGGTCCAAATACTCACTAATGGCAACCTGAGAAATACTATTAACACTAAAAACTAAAAACTGATGTACTTTTTTTATTTCTTTCATTAAATGTTCGGGCGCAACGAGGTAGCCCACTTTCCAACCTGTTACATGAAATGTCTTACCGAAAGAGGATACTATTACACAGCGATTTAGAAGCTGGCCGCGTGTATGTGCCGAAATATGCTTTGCTTCAAATGTGATGTATTCATAGACTTCATCCGAGAGTAAAATTATATTAGGAAATTTTAGTAAGAGCTCTTCAAGAGCATCCAAATCGGTTTTAGTCAAAATTTTCCCTGTTGGATTATGTGGATTGTTGATGATAATCATCTTGGTTCTTGAGGAACATGCTTTTTCTATTGTTTCCCAATTAGGTGTATAATCATCATTAAGGGCAATACGAAAGGGCTTGGCTTTACATAAAAGAACTGGTGCTTCATAGCAATCATAACTAGGGTCTATGATTATGACCTCGTCATCAGTATCAACTAAGGCTTGTATTGTGGCAAAAATGGCTTGTGTTGCTCCTGCTGTCACGAGAATTTCTGTCTCTGGATTCGGAGTTCTACTATAAGAGCGCTGTACTAAAAGAGCTATTTTTGATAGAAGGGGAGGGTAACCGGCCATAGGAAGGTACTGGTGTACATTCTTTTTGGCTAGTCTGGCAACAATATCCGTTAGTCTTTCGTCAACTGTGAAATTTGGGAATCCTTGGGAGAGATTGATAGCATTGTATTCGTTTGCCATTTTCGACATTACTGTAAAGATACTCGTACCAATATTTGGAAGCTTTGACATACTTTTCTTTTTAATGACTTAAAAGTAGGCAAATGCTTTGAGCTTGTATAGTGTTATTTTAAGTTTTAGTAGTTAATAAAATCATCATTCTGTTTTGATGTTTTTTTATCATAAATGAAGCACTCGAATTGAAGCACTTTATTTGTGAATTTAGGGATTAAAGTTTTATTTTTTTAAATTGGGCGTATCGGAACTTCCCATATCCTTTATACAAATGTATTTACCGTTTCTTTTTTAAAATAGACTTATGAAGTTTCCACTCATCATTTTTTTATTCGTGGAGTCAATAACTGTATATCCTCCAATTTCCACTACCTGATTCCCGTCATTTGCAACCTGAACTTCTTTGGTCTGGAATGATATTTTCGCTGCTTTTGGGAATATTGCTAAATCTTCTTTTATGGATTCATGAATTGCTGTCTTACCTTCTAACGTTTTTTTTGTTTTAAAAACAGATTGCATCGTCCGTATAATAAATGATCTCATCTGTATTTCTCGAGTTGTATGCGGCTGCAAAAGCGCTTTCCATCGCTTGAATTTCAGTTTTAATCGCATCTTTGTCTGCTGTGGTCATCGCATCTTCTTTTTTTTCATTATTGACGATGAAGATAGACATGATAAGCAAGAGGAAGCCTCCTTTTAAAATCTTATTTTTCATAATTACATTTGTTTAAAATTGATAACTATGATCGTATTTCAGACAAGGGATACTAAATTTAAGTGCAAAGTCTTGATTATTAAGGCAAAAACTATTTTTTTTACAAAACAATCTTCATTGGATGTGATTTTGTGAATTAGGAAGAGGATTTGTTTTACTCTCATTAATAAAAACAAAAAAACGATTTCATTATAAAAAAATACTTTTTACAATGAAATAGTTTTAAATGTTGCAGCTGCACTTGAACTGCTTTTACCTATTGGGTGTAATTAATTTTCAATGATAATTTTCGTTAGTTTGAGTGATTTTCGACAGAAAATTATATCGACAACTAGAAAGTTATTATTAAAAAACGGTTCTCGATACATTTTTTGTTCCGTTTTACTTCACAAAAAAAAACATTCGAACTGACGGTTTAAACAATTGTAGCCAAAGGCTTAGATTATGTTTTGTAATAGCTGTAAATTTTGTTAGTTACTATTGTAGCTATCGTGCCGGCCAATAGATATGTATTGTTTAACATCTTTCCAGTTATGGGCTGGTTAGCTGGTATAAAAGCTGTTATAACCATTAGAAACACTCCAAGGTTTATTTTTCGGTTACTTTCATTTCGACAGTTATTTTCTTGATCGAGATAGGAGGTTTATAATATAAAAATTTACATTTTATGTATTATAAAAATGGTTGGACGTTTATGTAAATCAATAGTTTCTTTTTTCCAGGCCGCAATTTTCTTAGTCTTGATATATTCTGTTGGCAAGGTGATATCGGTAGCGATGCATAAGTGTGTTTCTGGATGTAAGGTTTGTAGCAAGTCTTCCAGTAATTTGTTATTGCGATAGGGCGTTTCAATGAAAATTTGGGATTGATTTTGTTCGAAAGATGTTTTTTCAAGGTTTTTGAAGCTCGCTCTCTTTTCGTCTTTTTCAATAGGTAAATAACCATGAAACGTAAAACTTTGTCCGTTCATTCCAGATGCCATCATAGCCAATAGTATGGAGGAAGGCCCTACTAAAGGCACCACTTGAATTCCTTTTTCATGTGCCAGCTTTACGATAACCGCGCCAGGATCAGCTACTCCAGGACAACCGGCTTCGCTCATTAATCCCATGTTTTTGCCTTCCAGTAAGGGTTTGATGAAATCAAGATGTTCTTTTACTTCGGTGCGTTTGTTTAAAGTAAACAAAACCAATTCAGATTGTTTTTTTTCCGGGTTTACCTCTTTTATTGATTTCCGTGCTGTTTTGTCATTCTCAACAATATAATGATCAATGAAATCGATGGTCCTTTTGACGGTTTGCGGTAAAACGTCCATAGGATCGCAATCGCCCATAGTGGTTGGAATTAGATATAGTTTTCCTAATGAGCTATTTGGTTTCATTGAAATTGATTTTTGTTTGTGAGCTAATTTAGAAATGCAAAGAACGGCATTAATAAAGAAATAGAGAGGTATTGAGATTTGAAAAGACCACTCAAAAAACTATGCGTGGTTTTTTTTTAATTTGTCGGCTATAATGTCGCAAACTTCATTTAGCATATTATAAACAATTTCAAATCCATTTGGCATACCAAAGTAAGGATCAGGAACGTCCACATTTTCATTTGGATATAATTCGTTCAAAATAATTTGTACTTTGTTTTTTTGCTCAGAAGTCTGTGCTAATGCGATTACATCGTCATAATTAGATTTGTCCATGACGTAGATATAATCATATGTTTCAAAATCATTACTATTGAATTGTCTTCCTTTTTGGTTTGAAATGTCAAGCTTGTTTTTTTTGGCAGTAGAAATCGATCGTGCGTCAGGCGAATGACCAATATGCCAAGAACCCGTTCCTGCTGAATCTACATTGAATTTATCTTTGGGAAGTTTTGAAGCCATTATTCCCTCGGCCAATGGTGATCGACAAATATTACCTAAACAAACCATTAAAATATTTACGGGCATGATGCTTTTATAGTGTTAATTTTTGGTGGATATCTTCAACAAATTTCTTGAATTGTTTGTCCGTGGCCACTAAGTTGTCCACTGTTTTACAGGCGTGCAATACGGTAGCATGATCGCGGTCACCAATCTGGGAACCGATATTTGCCAAGGAAGCTTTCGTGAATTTTTTTGCGAAAAACATAGCCAATTGTCTTGCCTGGACTACATGTCTTTTTCTAGTTTTTGATTGTAATATTTCAAGATCTAATTGGAAATAATCGGAAACTGTTTTTTGAATATAATCGATAGAAATTTCTCGTTTTACATTTTTTACGAATTTTTCAACCACACTTTTTGCCAATTCAATCGTAACTTCTTTTTTATTGAAAGAGGATTGTGCAATCAACGAGATAATAGCGCCTTCCAATTCGCGAACATTTGATTTGATATTGCGAGCTACATACTCAATTATTTCTTCAGGAATTTCAACACCATCACGATACAAAATGTTCTTAAGTATAGAAATCCTAGTTTCATAATCCGGTTGGTGCAATTCAGCTGACAATCCCCATTTGAAACGAGATAATAAGCGTTGTTCGATATCTTGCATATCAACTGGCGCTTTATCTGAAGTTAGAATAACTTGCTTGCCATTCTGGTGCAGATAATTAAATATATGGAAAAAAACGTCTTGTGTTCCTGTCTTACCTGAAAGAAACTGAACGTCGTCAATGATTAATACGTCAATTAATTGATAAAAATGAATAAAATCATTCCTGTTGTTTTTCTTTACAGAATCAATGTATTGTTGGGTGAATATTTCGGCAGAAATATATAAAACTGTTTTTTCAGGATGTTTGTCTTTGATCTCAACTCCAATAGCGTGTGCTAAGTGCGTTTTCCCGAGTCCTACGCCTCCAAAAATTAATAATGGGTTGAAGGAAGTGCCACCTGGTTTATTGGCCACAGCCATTCCCGCTGAGCGCGCTAGCCTGTTTGAATCTCCTTCTAGGAAATTATCAAAACTATAATTGGCATTCAGTTGGGATTCTATTTTTAAATTTCTAATTCCAGGAATTACAAAAGGATTTTTTAATTCAGGATCTAGGTTTTTAAAAGGAGCGTCAACATTTTGGGGTTTCATTGGTGCACGGTTAGCACTTGGCAATTGTTCTGTAAACGGTTGTTTATTGCCGTAAGTGTTCTCCATTTTGATTTTATAAAGTAACTTTGCATTTTTACCCAGTTCTTTGGTCAGGGCTACTTTTAATAATTTTACATAGTGCTCTTCTAACCATTCATAAAAGAATTTACTAGGAACCTGAATATACAATGCGTTATCGGTAAGTTCAACTGACTTGATTGGTTCAAACCAAGTTTTGAATGCTTGGTCCTGAATATTGTCTTTAATAAAAGACAGGCAGTTCTCCCATACTGATTGAGCAGTTTTGTTCATAGATTCTAGATGAATTATTTTGTTTAGTAGTCGGTATCTTATAAAAAAAAACAGCGTACTTTTGACCATTTTTCTGGTTAACAAATATGTGAACAATTTTCTGTAAAAAAAAATAAATGAGTATATAATTTGTAAAAATATTGTTGTAAGAGTAGTTGAATGAGTAAATTTTTTAAATAATAATTTAAATATAAGTATGAAAGAACATGCATTTAATGTAAGGGTAAGGTATTCTGAAACGGACCAAATGGGAGTCGTTTATCATGGTAATTATGCTCAATATTTTGAGATGGGACGCGTCGAATGGCTTAGAAACCTTGGGATTTCCTACAAATGGATGGAAGAAAGTGGTATTATGCTGCCGGTAGTTTCCTTGAACATAAATTACAAGAAACCGGCTCGATATGATGACTTACTAACAGTTAAAACTATTTTTAAAAGTCAAACGTCAGTTAAGATTGAATTTGACTATGAGATTTACAATGAGAAAAAGGAGTTGTTAACAATTGCTAGTTCTATTTTGGTTTTTGTAGACATGAAAACAGCTCGTCCAACACTTCCTCCTGACTACGTAAATGAAAAACTTGCTGAACTTTAAAATAAGCGGATTTAAACAAGATTATTCTTTAATTTTGATGTCGATTTCGAATATAGAGTTAAAAATGTCGAATATCATTTCGGCATTTTTTTTGCGTATTTTTATCTCGATTAAGCCAATTGGTAAACCTGTTTCTTCTATTATGGATATTTCTTGAGATACCATTTGCAGTTTTTTTTCTTTGATTACCCTCATGGCTTTATTCATATTTATGTAGTCAAATGATATTTGGTAATGTACATCTATTGTTTTTTCAATAATGCTGCAATTTTCTAGAGTCATTTGAGCCGCGGTTTTATATGCGGATATTAATCCACCGACACCCAGTTTTGTGCCTCCAAAAATTCGAACTACAATAACAACTGTGTTTGTGACTGCGAATGATTGTATTTGTCCGTAAATAGGCATCCCTGCGCTGTTGCTTGGTTCTCCGTCATCATTAGCCCTGTAGGAAAGAATTTCTGTGCCTATTTGATAGGCGTAACAAAAATGACCTGCTTGTGGATGTTTTTTTTTTAATTGCTCAATAATGGGTTTTAATTCCTCTTCGGACTCCATGGGTAAGGCATAACCAAAAAATTTGCTGCTTTTTTCTTTAAATAATATTTCTTCCGAAGCGGTTTTAATGGTATTGTAAGTGTCTTTAATTTTCAATAGGTACTTTTCTAAATTATATTTTTATTAAATAGATCCACGACATCTTCTTGACCCACTTGTAGGTTCCATACTTGAAAACCAAGTGCGGCTGCGGCATCTGTGTTTTCTTTGTTATCATCAACAAACAAAGTTCGTTTGGCTTGTAATTCGTGTTTATTTAATACATAATTGAAAATCTCAGAATTAGGTTTGCGCATTTCTACTTCAAACGAGAAATAGACCTGTTCGAAACATTGATAAAAATCGCTGTAAAAAGTGGTCCCATGTATCTGCTCGAACCTCTCGATGTGAATTGCATCGGTATTACTCAGCAAAAAAAGTCTATATTTTCTGGAAAGCATTTGAAGGAATTCCAAGCGATACAAAGGAAAATCAAGTAAAATTGAATTCCATGCTTTTTGGATTTCTAGAGTGCTTGCCTCTGGGATATGTGTTTGAATGCCCTGAAGGAAAGCATCCGTTGTGATTTTACCAGTTTCAAACTGAATATTCAGATTATTGAGGTCTTCATTCCATTTTGTCAGGCCTAATTTTTTTAGGCCGTCAAAAGTAGCTTGTTTGTCTAAATTGATAAAGACATCTCCAAAATCAAAAATAATTGCATTAATCATGGTTCCTCGATATTATAAGTTCATCTTGGCCAATCAATTTTTTTTTACGATAACTTTCTGGCAGTGTTGGTGCACTTATGCCTTGGGTAAAAATCGTGTTTCCTGAAAAAATACGCGCTTCATCCCAAAGATTTGCGTCAATAAAAGTTTGTAGTGTTTGTCGGCCGCCTTCAATAATTACGGATTGAATTTGGTGTCGGTGCATAGCTTCCGATAGTTGTGAGGCAATGTTTTTTCCAAAACCAATAATATCAAAGATAAGTTTTTCTTTATCAATATTTCCTATTATTTTTGTAAAAATAATAGTTTCTGCTTGATTGTCAAATATATGACTGTTACTTGGGATGCGATTATTTGTATCCAAAACCAGCCTAATAGGATTGTTTCCGGTCCAGTTGCGAACGTCTAATTTTGGATTGTCATCTATAACGGTTTGTGTACCCACTAGAATAGCCTGCTCTTCGCTTCGCCATTTATGTACTAATTGTCTTGAATATGGACTAGTGATCCAGACAGGCTTTTTTTCGTTGTGATTGAGTTTTTTTCTGAATGTCGCATCAGGGGCTATATATCCATCTTGACTTTCTGCCCATTTCAAAATTATGTAGGGTCTTTTCTTTTGATGAAAAGTAAAAAAACGTTTGTTCAGTTCGTTGCATTCATCCTCAAGGACGCCAACGGTTACTTTTACCCCAGCCTCTATCAGTTTTTTTATTCCGTTGCCAGCTACTTTTACATTAGGGTCCACGGTTCCAACTACGACATTTGGAATCTTATTTTTAATAATGAAGTCGCAACATGGAGGCGTTTTTCCAAAGTGGCTGCAGGGCTCCAAACTGACATAAATAGTGGCTTTTTTTATTAGCGATTTGTCTTTTACTGAATTTATGGCATTCACTTCCGCATGAGGTTCTCCTGCTCTCCTGTGCCATCCTTCCCCAATTATTTTATTGTCATATACAATGACACTGCCCACTAATGGATTCGGATAACTTGTTCCTAATCCGTTTCTGGCCAATTCGATGCAACGTGCTATGTATTTTTCATTTGTATTCACGATGCAAAAGTAATTATTTTTAAGTTCAGGCCCGAAACATTGAGATTAGTTTTGAAACTTTCTCAAATAATAACAAACAATTTCTATTTTTGTGGCATAAAAAAATAATTAGCTACAATAATGGAAAATTGGGTTATCAGAAAGATTGAAAAAAGAGACAATCAAGCTGTCGCAGAGTTGATACGTGCGGTTTTTGACGAGATGAGTATCCCGAAAGTGGGAACGGCTTATCAAGATCCTTATTTGGATTTGATGTTTGAGGAATACAGCAAGCCAAAATCTGTTTATTACGTTGTTGAAAATGACGGAAAAATAATGGGAGTGGCCGGAGTGGCGCCGCTTGAAAACGAGGCGGAATCTATCTGCGAGCTACAAAAAATGTATTTTCGTCCAGAAACACGTGGTTTGGGTATAGGAGGTCAAATGATGGCTAAATGTATGCAGAGTGCTAAAGAATTTGGTTTTGAGAAATGCTATTTAGAAACAATGCCTTTTATGTTTAGTGCTCAAAAGCTTTATAAAAAAACAGGTTTCGTCAATATTGATGCTCCAATGGGTTCTACAGGTCATGTATCCTGTCCTGTGTGGATGTTGAAGGAACTATAAGTCAAGACTACTAGTTTCTAAATTGATATTTAAATACCCAATACAATGAAAATCAGACAATATCGAGAGCTGTTTATTAAAACATTATCGCCGATTCATGGCGAAGGCGAAGCTGAAAGTTTTTTCTACTTGATATTGGAAGTAAAGCAGCAGTTGAAAAGAATTGATTTGGCTTTGGGACCCGATATGGATTTTACAGAGGCAGAGACTTTAGTTTGGGATACTCTCGTTGAACAATTGAAATTGGAAATCCCAATCCAATACCTTTTAGGCAAGACTAGTTTTTATGGATTGGATTTTGAGGTTAATTCATCTGTTTTGATACCAAGACCTGAAACGGAAGAATTAGTGGATTGGATTCTAGAAACTAATAAGTCAAAAGTCGAAAGTCAAAAGCTCAGAATTCTTGATATAGGTACCGGAAGCGGTTGCATAGCCATTTCATTGGCGAAAAACATAAGTACTGCGGAGGTTTTTGCTTTAGATGTTTCGAAGACAGCATTGGCTACTGCTAAAATAAATGCAGAAGTAAATAAAGTGGACGTCATGTTTATTGCCCAAAACATCCTTCAGACGAATGATTTGGGACAGCAATTTGATGTCATAGTATCGAATCCTCCTTATGTAAGAAATCTGGAAAAACAGGAAATCAAGAAAAATGTTTTAGACAATGAGCCACATTTGGCGCTTTTTGTGGAGGATACTGATGCATTGGTTTTTTATAGGAAAATTTCCGAATTGGCCAAAAAACACCTGCTGCCAAACGGGCAGTTATTTTTTGAAATCAATCAATATTTAGGGAAGGAGACTTCAGCGCTGTTAACTGAAATGGGTTTTAAGAACGTCGAATTGCGAAAAGATATTTATGGTAATGATCGAATGGTCAAGGCGACAGTTCAATAGCTGGATTGAAAGTCGCAATTATCAAACGAAACCCTACTCGTACCGCAAGGCTTCAATTGGGTCTAAAACTGCTGCTTTTATTGCTGGGTATAGTCCGGAAACTATAGCTACAATAAAACTGGTAAGAAAAGCGGCAAAAATGGCAACCCATGGAATCACAAAGGCGAAACTAAATGCAGTGGCTATACCATAACCAATCAAGATTCCTAAAACGATTCCCACCACACCTCCTAATTGACCAATAAGTAATGTTTCTATGAAAAACTGAATGGCTACAGTAGATTTTTTGGCACCCAAGGCTTTTCTAACCCCTATTTCTCTTGTGCGTTCCGTTACCGAAACAATCATTATGTTCATCAAAGCAATGGAAGACCCCAAGACAGTAATGATTCCTATCAACCAAGATGCGAGGCCTAGGTATTGAGTGATTCCAAGGATTCTATTGATAAGGTCGTCGCTTCGCACCACGCCAAAGTTATTGTCTTTTGCAGGGCTTAATTTACGCACATTACGCATTGTAATAGTGGCGTTATCGATGGCTTGACCCAATAATTCTTTTTTGGTAACCATTACGCTCATTGTGTAATTAATATTAGGCGCTGTAAATAGAGACCTTGCTAATTGAATCGGAATTAAAACTCTTAAATCCTGTTTATTACCAAAAGTAGAGCCTTTTTCTTTTAGCAGGCCAATTACTTTAAATCGAGCTCCTCGGATAGAAATTGTTTTGTCAATTGGGTTTATGTCTTTCAGAAGTCCTTTTTCAAAATCAGAACCCACAATACAAACATAGTTGTTGTTCTCTATATCAAAGCCTGTGAAGTTTCTTCCCAGACTGGTTTCTAAACCGGAATTGTTCATAAAATATTCATCGACACCAAGTACACTGATTTCTGGGTCGGTTTTAGTCGCTTCATATTTTACTTCTGCGTTCGAAGTTGCGGTAAACGAAAGTGAAGTTTCGGAAAAAGGATAATTATATTTTTTTTTAAAAGCTACTGCTTCAGGGTAGGATACAATTGGATTTATGATTGTGCGTTCCTCACGCCCTCCTTGCCTTCGAATTGTGTTTTCGTATTGTTTGATGTTGAAGGTATTGGAGCCCATCGATGCGAAATCGGAGGAAATGGTGTTCTCCAGAGCGGATACTACCGTCAAGACTCCAACCAAGGCGGTTATCCCTATGGCGATAATTAATACGGTAAGAGTGGTTCGTAATATTTGTGTTCTTATGGAACCAACAGCGATCCGTACATTTTCTTTGAATAAATTTAGCATCATACTAGTTTGACACGAAAATACAATTTTTGTTACAAGTTTGTTTTGGATGGAGTGTTATTTATTTAAAAAACAAGATATTTGCAGCAAGAAATTTGAATTTTTACTTTTGAATTGCGATTTTGAAAAGAATCGATTTTACTTTTGAAATTTATTATTTATAATTCATAATTAAAAAAATGGCATCAAAACCAAGTATCCCCAAAGGGACAAGAGATTTTTCACCTGCCGAGGTAGCAAAACGACAATATATCATACAAATTATAAAGAGTAATTTCGAAAAACTTGGTTTTCAACCCATAGAAACACCTTCATTCGAAAACTCCGATACCCTAATGGGAAAATACGGGGAGGAAGGCGATCGTTTAATTTTTAAGATATTAAATTCAGGTGATTATTTGGCCAAAGCCAATGTATCTCATTTGGAAAATAAAGACAGTACTAAGTTGACTTCAACTATTTCTGAAAAAGCTTTGCGCTATGACTTAACCGTGCCTTTTGCAAGGTACGTGGTGCAACACCAGAACGACATTGAATTTCCTTTTAAGAGATACCAAATCCAACCCGTTTGGCGTGCGGACAGGCCGCAGAAAGGCCGTTTCAGAGAATTTTATCAATGTGATGCCGATGTGGTTGGTTCAAAGTCTTTATGGCAAGAGGTAGAATTGGTTCAGCTTTATGATATGGTTTTCAATGATTTGGGATTGAAAGGGGCGACCATCAAAATCAATAACAGAAAGATTTTATCGGGTATAGCGGAAGTAATCGGCGCTTCGGATAAACTGATTGATTTTACGGTGGCTCTCGATAAACTGGATAAAATTGGTGAGGACGGCGTAAAAAAGGAAATGCTCGAAAAAGGAATCTCAGAGGAAGCGATAACTAAAGTACAGTCCCTTTTCAATTTCACAGGAACCATTTCAGAGAAAATAGAAAAATTGTCGCAATTATTGACTTCTTCTCAGGAAGGAATGAAAGGGGTGGAAGAGTTACGCTTTATATGTGATAACACCACAAATTTGGGGTTGTCGACAGCAATTCTCGATCTGGACGTTACCTTGGCTCGCGGGTTGAATTATTACACGGGAGCTATTTTTGAAGTGGCTCCGCCAAAAGAAGTTGCTCTGGGATCCATAGGAGGTGGTGGACGATATGATGATTTGACAGGGATTTTTGGCTTAAAAAACATGAGTGGTGTTGGGATTTCTTTCGGACTCGACCGGATTTATTTGGTTGTGGAAGAATTAGATTTGTTCCCAGAAACAGTTACGGTAAGCACAAAAGTATTATTTATCAATTACGGGGATAGCGGAGCTCTTTATGCCATGAAAGCTATCAAAAAGTTGAGGTTGGCGGGTATAAAAGCAGAATTGTATCCGGACAATACAAAAGTGGCAAAGCAGTTTCAGCATGCCGATAAACGCAGCATTCCATTCGCGGTAATCATTGGGGAAGATGAAATTGCATCGAATAGCTTTACTCTTAAAAACCTGACAACGGGAGAGCAATTTTCGCTTGATTTTGAAGGCTTAAAAAAGGTTCTTTTGTAAAAAAATAATCAGGCACAAAAAAAAGCTTTGTTTAAGTAAACAAAGCTTTTTTTAATATGAGGTAATCACGAATTAATAATTATTCAGTAACCAACCATAATTATAGATTAGAACCGGCTCCAAAGTTAAATAAAGTAAAAGGTATATAATCTTAAAGTTATATTAAAATTTAATCTTTAACAATATAATTTAAATTAAGGCGTCAAATTATAGAAGACAAACGATAATTACAAAAGGATGACAATTTGACATTTAGTTAGAATTGGCAGTACTTTTGCAATCC
>JBLIKQ010000036.1:0-20741 GCA_047635475.1 Porticoccaceae bacterium | reverse complement strand
TTTTTGATTCTTGGTTAAATCCATCTTGTTTCCTAATCCAAACCCTATTGCTGGAATTCCTTCAGAATTATTTTGTTTTACAAATAGTTTCAAATGCTCGTCGTCGGCGCCCATTTTCTTTGCGTAGCCCGTATCTTTTACATTTTTCGTCAAAAATACAGGCGTCATGTTTTGTGGACCAAAAGGTTCAAATTGTTTTAAAATTCGGGTAAGTTTAGGGGTGATGTCTGCAAAATCTATTTCGGCATCAATCTCGATTTCTGGGATCAACATATCGGGATGGATCGTTTCCTTTACCTGCTTCTCAAAGGCTGCTTTAAAGACGGAATAGTTTTCTTCTTTTAAAGTCATTCCTGCGGCGTACATATGGCCGCCAAATTGCTCCAAATGTTGGGAGCAGGCTTCCAGCGCATTATAAACATCGAAACCTTTGACTGATCGTGCTGAAGCGGCATATTTATCGCCACTTTTGGTAAAAACGAGCGTAGGACGGTAATAAGTTTCGATCAATCGAGAAGCCACAATCCCGATAACCCCTTTATGCCAGTCTTCCTGATATACGACGGTGGTGAACCGTTCTTTTTCCTGATTATTTTCAATTTGCAATAACCCTTCTTTGGTGATTTGCTTGTCCAATTCTTTGCGGTCGGAATTGTATTGTTCAATTTCTGACGCAAATTGTTGTGCCTGTTCAAAATCAAATTCGGTTAACAACTGCACCGCATGATTCCCATGTTTGAGACGTCCCGCGGCATTAATTCGCGGAGCAATGATAAACACGACATCTGTGATATCTAAGCTTTGCTTTTTTATCTGGTGAATCAGCGCTTTGATTCCTGGTCTTGGATCGCTATTGATAACTTGTAAACCGTAATAAGCTAGCACACGGTTTTCGCCTGTCATAGGAACGATGTCTGCGGCAATAGCCGTAGCCACGAGGTCGAGGTATGGAATGAAATCATCAATAGTTTGATTTCTTTTGCTTCCCAAAGCCTGTATTAATTTGAAACCGATACCACAACCGCATAATTCATCGTAGGGATAGCTGCAATCGTCTCTTTTTGGATCAAGAACCGCAACAGCATCTGGTAAAGTGCTTCCTGGTCTGTGATGATCGCAAATAATAAAGTCGATGTTTCTCTCCTTTGCATAAGCAATATGATCGATGGATTTTATTCCGCAATCCAAAGCAATGATTAGCGTAAAACCATTGTCATCTGCGAAGTCAATTCCTTTAAAGGATATACCGTAGCCCTCGGCATAACGATCGGGAATGTAAGTGGCTATATTGGGATAATAGGTCTTTAGATAAGAAGAAACAAGTGAAACCGCCGTTGTACCATCAACATCATAATCACCAAAAACGAGAATGTTTTCTTGGTTTGCAATCGCAAGTTCAATCCTTGCTACCGCTTTATCCATATCTTTCATCAAGAATGGATCATGTAAATGGTCTAGTGAAGGACGGAAAAAATTCTTGGCATCCTCAAAAGTTTCGATGCCTCGTTGAACCAATAAAGTGGCGACAAAATCTGCCACATTCAAAGCTTGAGCGAGCTGCGTTACCTTCTGCTCTTGAGGTTTTGATTTGAGGGTCCAGCGCATTGTTTAAAATTTTATTAGTTACCTATTTATTTCAAATCTAAGGCTTCGACTTCAAACTCAATGCCGTCCCAACCTGATTTTATAAAATTTCTAATGTTTGAATGATCAGTTCCCGTAGGATTATTTAGAACATCGTCAAAATAGTAAGAGCCAAAACAAGCAAGTGTTTCTTCTTTTGATAAGTTATTTAATATAGCGAAGGAAAATAATTTACAAGAACCTGAATTTTCTCCTTCAGCATTTTGTAGGTCTCCGTTTTTAAAAGATGTGGGAGTGAATGAGTAACTTTCTTCAATAATAGCCATTGTATCCGAAAACTTTACTGTTGCGGGACTGTGTTTTAATTTGGTAATAAAACATTCTAAATTCATATTATTCTGTGTTATTCTTCGTCTTGGCCTTTAGAGAATTTGCTCTTTTTTGCTTCTTTTATGATTGGTTTACCGCCAACAACCACAACTATTTCTCCGCGTGGAGCTGTTTTTTCAAAATGGGTCAACACTTCACGTGCAGTTCCTCTTACGTTTTCTTCGTGTAATTTTGACAATTCCCTAGAAACACATATTGGTCTGTCTTCACCAAAATAAGTTATAAATTCCGCCAACGTTTTTACTAGTTTATGGGGTGAAACATATAGAATCATTGTTCTGGTTTCCTCAGAAAGTTCCAAATATCTGGTTTGTCGCCCTTTTTTTTCTGGTAAAAAACCTTCGAAAACAAATCTGTCATTGGGTAAACCGCTATTCACCAATGCAGGCACAAATGCCGTTGCGCCGGGTAAACACTCGACGGTAATTCCGTTTTCGACACAAGCGCGAGTCAACAGGAAACCAGGATCGGAAATCGCCGGAGTTCCCGCATCAGAAATCAAGGCAATGGTTTCGCCCGCTTTCATTCGCGTAATTAAATGCTCGGTAGTTTTGTGTTCATTGTGCATATGGTGGCTGTACATGTGCGTGCCTATTTCAAAATGCTTTAGCAGTTTTCCGCTGGTGCGCGTATCCTCGGCCAGAATCAAATCGACTTCTTTTAGAATTCGGATTGCTCGAAAAGTCATGTCTTCAAGATTGCCTATTGGTGTGGGAACTATATATAATTTTGACATAAAATGGGATGCGAATATTCTATTTAGTTTTGGATAACAAAAAAGGTATTTTGTTATTTAAGTATGTTTTTATCGTAATCTAAGGCAATCAAATTTGTCTAAAGGAATTTTTTCTCAATGATGTCCATGAAACGTTCTGCGTAATCATCTTTCCCTCTCCAATCATTATAATCGGGTTTTACCATTTCTTCTATAAAGTTTTTTGTTTCATAAAAGTTGTTAAAGGTGATTAATTGATTCAGTACACGGTTATAATCTTCGGAGCTGTTGCCAAAAAGGTGTTTTACAAATGCAATTCTGTCATTTAAATCAATATCGATTCCTTTTGACAGTTTATCGTTCAGAGATACATTTTTTGTTTCTGTGGTTTCGTGTACCTGTTCAAAAGCAGTTACTGGAGGTAAAGCTTCAATATCATCTACTTTCACAAAATGAGGTTCGTTATAATTACCACCTAATAAATCTGCAAATGATATCTGCACTGTTTCGGCCTGCTTCGGAGTTTCTGCTTCGGCATGTTCCGATAATTCAAAGGCAGCTTTAAACGGAGGGGGTGTTTCTTCTTCAGGGAATAAATTTTCAGATGTTTCCTCTGGAGATGTGTTTTCGTGATCGCTTTCTTCTGGTTCAAGCTGTAGCTCCTGTATATCTGCTTTAAATTCTTCAACAACTGTTTCTTCTTCATCCGCGTTTTCAGGCACTTCGTCTTCATCCACAGGCGAACCTTCTTCAGTAACTATTTCTACTTCTGGTGATTCTTCGTGATCTAAACTTTCATGCGCCTCATGTTCTTCAACAAGGGGCTTCTCTTTTGTGGCTTGTTCTTTTGCAACTGTTTCTTCCTCAACCTCAGGAAAAATGTTGCTTTCGGTCATTTCGATAACAGTTTCAGTAGGTAATTCAGAACTACGGTCATAAAAGTCTTCAATTTCTTGCTGCAGTTCAGCATGGCCTATAGTTGGTCTTAGAGTACTATAATGTTCTTCAATAAATCGCAAAACGGATAGTTTCTCATATAACTTTTGAGTTTCCAAAAACAATTCATTGACATCAGATTTATTCTTTATTTTTAATATCCTATGGGCAATGCTCATTAAGTCGGCTTCCAATTTTTTTTTCATAACGTTTTAAATTATTGCATGTATGGCGTATATATTTATATTTTTTTCTCTAATTGTGTTTGTCCTAAGAAATAAGGAGCTTTTAGATTGAACATTTAATTGTTTAAATAAGCGTTGACAGATTCCCGAATTGATAAAAATTTTCTACATTTGAGACGACGTAAAAGTATAAAATCTTAAGCGGGTTTATTACACGACAAAGTAATAAAAACTATTCATTTTTTAAGTTAGAAAAATACGAAATGTTTCTCGAAAATACAGTAAATCACAAAGAACAATTTGGTTGGATCGAAGTCATTTGCGGTTCCATGTTTTCAGGTAAAACTGAAGAGCTAATACGACGTTTGAGAAGAGCGCAATTTGCCAGACAAAAAGTCGAAATCTTCAAGCCCGCAATTGACACTCGCTATCACGATGATATGGTTGTGTCTCACGATGCTAATGAAATTCGTTCTACGGCAGTACCTGCGGCCGCTAACATTGCTATTTTGGCTCAGGGTTGTGACGTTGTCGGAATCGATGAAGCACAATTTTTTGATGACGAGATTGTCAAAATTTGTAATGATCTCGCCAATCAGGGTATTCGTGTCATTGTAGCCGGATTAGACATGGATTTCAAAGGAAATCCGTTCGGTCCAATGCCCGCATTGATGGCAACTGCTGAATATGTTACTAAAGTGCACGCCGTGTGCACCCGCACCGGAAATCTCGCTAATTACAGTTTCCGTAAAACGGATAACGACAAACTCGTTATGTTAGGTGAAACCGAAGAATACGAGCCACTAAGCCGTGCCGCATATTATCATGCAATGAATAAAGATCAGGAAAAATAAAATCCTCTATCCAACCCTCTCTAAAGGGGAGTGAGAGATAACTTAGTTGTAATCCATAAAAGACCTAACCCTTTCTGAGTGTTAGAAAGGGTTATGTCTTTTTATTAAATCAAAAATCGTTGATCAGAAATCTGTAATCAGCAATCTTATATCTTCTTCCGCATTCTTGCTACAGGAATGTCTAGTTGTTCTCTGTATTTTGCAATAGTTCTTCTTGCAATAGGATAGCCTTTTTCTTTTAGCAATTCAGCTAGTTGGTCATCTGGCAGCGGTTTTTTCTTGTCCTCTTCCTCAATAATATTCTGCAATATTTTTTTGATTTCAAGTGTCGAAACATCCTCGCCCTGATCATTTTTCATCGCTTCTGAGAAGAATTCTTTAATCAATTTGGTTCCATAAGGAGTTTCTACATATTTACTGTTAGCTACACGAGAAACAGTCGAGATATCAAGTCCTATCAAGTCTGCAATGTCTTTCAGGATCATCGGTTTCAACTTGGTTTCGTCGCCATCTAAGAAATAGTCGCCCTGATAATGCATGATGGCGTTCATAGTTACAAAAAGTGTTTCCTGACGCTGTCTAATGGCATCAATAAACCATTTTGCTGAGTCTAGTTTTTGTTTAATAAACTGAACGGCATCTTTTTGTGTGCCTGATTTATCGTTCGATTCTTTATAGGTCTGCATCATTTCCTGATAATCTTTGGAAACATGCAGGGAAGGGGCGTTTCTTCCGTTTAAAGTCAATTCTAGTTCCCCATCTACAATTCTAATAGCAAAATCAGGGACTACATTCTCTGTGATTTTATTGTTTCCGGTAAAGGCTCCGCCTGGTTTTGGGTTGAGTCTTTCTATTTCGTGAACCGCTTTTTTAAGCTGCTCATTGGAAATGTTATATTTCTGGATTAACTTATCGTAATGTTTTTTTGTAAAGGCGTCAAATTGGTTTTCGATAATATCAGTAGCTAGTTCCACGTATTCTGTGGGGGTTTTATGCTTTAACTGCAGCAACAAGCATTCCTGCAAATCTCTGGCGCCAACTCCTGAAGGTTCCAGTTCATGGATTATATACAACATTCTCTCTACAGTCGCTTCATCAGTATAGGTACCTTGGGTGAAAGCCATATCATCCACGATGTCAGCAATGCTTCTACGGATATACCCCATGTCATCTATACTTCCAACGAGAAATTCAGCGATATTCCGTTCGTCATCATTCAAAATGAAAGTGTTCAACTGGTTGATTAAATCTTGATGAAAACTTACTGGCGCAGCTAATGGATATTCACGTTCCTCATCATCATCACTGTAATTATTGGACTGTGTTTTATAATCTGGGGTATCATCATTGCTCAGATACTCGTCAATATTAATGTCTTCTGCCTCGATTCTATCGGATTCAGAATCATCATAATCATCATAATCTTCGTTTTCGAACTCATCCTTTTCGTATTCCTCTTCTTCTTTACCCGCTTCAAGAGCTGGGTTTTCATTCATTTCTTCGACCAATCGTTGCTCAAAGGCTTGCGTAGGCAATTGAATTAACTTCATCAATTGGATTTGTTGAGGAGATAATTTCTGTGATAATTTTAAATTTAAAAATTGCTTTAGCATTTTTTTGTTTAATCAGTTAACCGTTTATTTGTTTAATCGATTAACCGAAAGAACGATTAATCGAAATAATCTTATTTAAAACTCTGCATTCATTGGTGTTCTTGGAAAAGGAATTACATCACGGATATTAGTCATTCCAGTTACAAATAACACTAATCTTTCAAATCCAAGACCAAAACCAGAGTGGACCGCTGAGCCAAATCTTCTTGTGTCTAGGTACCACCATAATTCTTCTTCGTCGATTCCTAAAGCTTTCATTTTTTCGACCAAGACATCAAAACGTTCTTCTCTCTGTGAACCTCCTACTATTTCACCAATTCCCGGGAAAAGGATATCCATAGCACGAACTGTTTTTCCATCTTCGTTCAAACGCATATAAAAGGCTTTTATATTTGCTGGGTAATCAAATAAAATTACTGGACATTTGAAATGTTTTTCTACTAAGTAACGTTCGTGTTCTGATTGTAAATCAGCTCCCCATTCGTTGATGATATAATTGAATTTTTTCTTTTTGTTTGGAGTGCAGTTTCTCAAAATGTCAATTGCTTCAGTATAAGATACGCGTTTGAAATTGTTTTCCAGAACAAAATTTAATTTATCCATCAAAGCCATTTCGCTTCGTTCTGCTTGTGGTTTGGACTTTTCTTCATCTAGTAATCTTCCCTCTAGGAACTTCAAGTCTTCAGTACATTTATCCAAAACATATTTAATGACGTACTGAATGAAATCTTCAGCCAAGTCCATATTATCATTTAAATCATTAAAAGCTACTTCCGGCTCAATCATCCAAAATTCAGCAAGGTGACGAGAAGTATTTGAATTCTCTGCTCTAAACGTTGGACCAAATGTATAAATCTGACCCAATGCCATAGCGAAAGTTTCACCTTCTAGCTGCCCCGATACGGTAAGATTAGTTTCTTTTCCAAAAAAATCTTCCTTGTAATTCACTTTTCCGTCGTCGGTTCTTGGTGTTCCGTCAAAAGGTAAAGCCGTAACTTTAAACATTTCACCGGCACCTTCCGCGTCTGACCCCGTTATGATGGGCGTGTTTACATACACAAAGCCTTTTTCTTGAAAATAACTATGAACGGCAAACGATAAAACAGAACGCACGCGCATAATTGCCCCAAACATGTTGGTACGAACTCGCAAATGCGCATTTTCACGTAAGAAATCCAAGCTTGGTTTGTTCTTTGGTTGTATTGGGAATTTCTCTGCATCGGAGTCTCCTAATATTTCTAAATTAGAAACTTGAATCTCAAACTGCTGACCGGCACCTTTACTCTCTACCAAAGTCCCTGTTACAGAAATGGCAGCACCAGTAGTTACTCTCCTCAAAGTTTCATCTGGGGTATTCTCGAAATCGACAACACATTGTATATTGTTGATGGTTGACCCATCATTTAAAGCGATAAACTGGTTGTTTCTAAAAGTTCTCACCCAACCTTTTGCATTTACTTCGTGAAGCGTCGTTGTACTGTTTAGTAAGTCTTTAACTTTTGTGTGTCTCATTTTATTTTTAGATTTTTGGCAATGCTATGTAACATAGCAATGCGTATCGAATAATACTAAACGCAAATATAAATCATTTGTTTTAATTGTCATTGCGGGGGATCTGTCAATATGCAGCTTTTTCCCGCTATTCGCTATATCTTTTACTTTTTAAAGGAAAAAGTAAAAGGATACCGCTGCTATCGGGGTTGTGCTGTAGTGGAATTTCAATTTTTTTAATAGAAGTAAATTCAATTGCAACTGCAAAATATCTAATGCCATAGTAAGAAATAAGACCTGTTTAAATATATTAAAAACTTGACGAAACTCATTACAGTTTGTACTTTTGCAAGATGAATGACAATTTTATAATGGAGTATTTCGGGATCGGGATACAAAATGGTAAAACACCTGAGAACTTAGGTGTTTTGTGGCGCACAGCTCAAAATTTGGGTGCCAGCTATATTTTTACAATTGGAAACCGCTATGCTAAACAAGCATGCGACACCCACAATGCTGTAAAATCTATTCCTTATTTCCATTATGAGTCGTTTGAAGATTTTTATAAAAACCTACCTAAAGGCGCTCGATTAGTAGGTGTTGAATTAGACGACAATGCAACAGACTTAGAGCTGTTCGAACACCCAAGGCGTTGTGTATATCTATTAGGTGCTGAGGATAACGGTCTTTCAAAAAAAGCTATCGAAAAATGTCATCATTTAGTAAAATTTAAGTCCGAAAAAAGCTTAAATGTGTCTGTTGCAGGAAGCATTGTTCTTTACGATAGAGGTCTTAATAAACCTCGATCATAAAACATAAAATTTACTCTAATAAAAAAGCTTCCTGTTTTTTGAAAGGGAAAGCTTTTTAGTAAATATTAATTACGATAAAGCATTATTATTGCTGTATCATCGTATGACTTATTTATGGTTTTTGAACATGAACATCCATTTGTGGAAAAGGAATGTTAAGGCCGTAATCAGGGAATTGGGTATATACTTTTTCGTTCATTTCAAAAAATACTCCCCAATAATCAGCGCTATAAACCCATGCTTTTACAGCAAAATTGACTGAACTGTCTCCCAGTTCAGATAAACCTTTAAAGCCTTCAGATTCTTTTAAAATTCGGTTGCCCTCAGCTATAAATTTATTAATTGCTTTTTTGAAATTTTCGATATCATCACCGTAGGCTATGCCAATTGTCCAATCTACTCTTCGCAAAGGTTCAGTAGAATAATTGATGACTGTACCTGTAGATAGCGGTCCATTAGGAATTATCACTAATTTTTTATCGGGTGTATTCAGCATAGTAAAAAATATACTAATTTCCTTTACTGTGCCTGAAAAGCCTTGTGCTTCAATAAAATCGCCGATTTTAAATGGTTTTAAAATCAAAATGATTACGTCACCAGAGAAATTTTGTAACCTGCCTGATAATGCTAGTGCAACTGCTAAACCGGCAGCTCCAATAATTGCTACAAACGAGGTCATTTGAATACCAATCATTCCCATTACGGTGATAAGAACCAAGTCTTTCAACACGATATTTGTTCAGCTTCTCAAAAATGGAACAAGAGATTGATCGATCGATGGCGCTGATAGTGATTTGCCAACTCTATTAGTAATTAATTTAGAAAGCCATAATCCAACTATAAGGACTATTAGTCCTCCTATCAATTTGGGTGCATATTCAAAACCAAAATTGGTTATTTTGTTTAGATAATCGTCTACGGCTATAATTTGTTGATTCATTTTTTTGTTTTATTTTTTTAGGCTTTTCGATTTTGCCCCATTTTTTTTGGTGCTTAAACGATTCTATTTTTTGTAAAGAATAAAACAAACTATTCTTGCCCTATTAGATTTTATCGAACTTTACTCTCATAGTTCTAAATATTCATTTTTAAAAATAGACCACAAAAAGTTCTGGTTTTAGTAAAAAAAATCCCGCCTAGATAGGTGGGAACTTTTATAAAAGCTGTTTTTTAAAAAGTAGTAATTTCTGGTTTTAAATTTTCGTCCTCTTGTTCGTTTGGATTAGTCAGAATATCAATTTTGGGCTCGATGAATTCCTGTTTGTTGGCCAATGATTTATTTAATGTCAAAACTAAGCATGGTAACAACATTAGGTTAGATAACATCCCGAAGATTAAGGTAACTGCAACTAATCCCCCAAGAGCTACTGTACCCCCAAAATCAGACAACATAAACACGGAGAATCCAGCAAATAAAACTACCGAAGTGTAAAACATGCTGATTCCAGATTCTTTTATGGTGGCAAAGACAGATTTTTTGATCTTCCAATTGTTGTTGGACAACTCTTGACGGTATTGAGCCAGAAAGTGAATGGTGTCATCTACTGAAAGCCCAAATGCAATGCTAAAAACTAAAATAGTAGAGGGTTTTAGTGGAATCCCAAAATAACCCATCAATCCAGCAGTGATCATCAGCGGCAGTAAATTCGGAATTAAAGAAACTACCACCATTTTGAAAGAGCGGAACATGAAAACCATTAGAAGAGAAATTAGTAAAATGGCAAAAAGCAATGAAGTGACTAGGTTATCAAGTAGGTATTTTGTTCCTTTTTCAAATACCAACGCTTTTCCGGTCATCACTACTTTATAGCGATCAGAAGGGAATATTTTGTTGATTTTGGTCCAAAGTTTGGTTTCAATTTTCTTCATATTCCCGGTCGCAATATCTCTCATGAAAGTAGTAATTCGCGCCACCTGACCCGTACTGTCGACATAGCTTTTCATAATGTTATTCTGGCTGTCCTTGGTTGCGTTTTTTGCATAACTCAAAATAAAGCTTTGTTCTTGAGAAGTGGGTAAGTCATAATATTCAGGGTTCCCATTATAGTAGGCCTGCTTAGAATATTTAACCAAATTTAGAATGGAAATAGGTTTAGAAAGTTCAGGAATTTCCTCAATTGTTTTTTGAAGTTCATCCATCTTTTTCAAGGTAGAGAGTTTCATGACCCCTTTTTTTCTTTTGGTATCAACGGTGATTTCAAGGGGCATAATCCCTTCAAATTCTCTTTCGAAAAAAAGTATATCTTGAAAAAAGCCCGTATTTTTTGGCATGTCTTCAATCAAACTACCCGAGGTCTTAATTTTAAAAGCGCCAATACTACTGATTACAAATAAAAATATCGCTACGGCGTAAACATAACGTCTGTTGTATCTCACCATTTTTTCGATCCAAGTCATAAAGACGCGAGTGTAGTTGCGACTTAAATGTTCCAAATGTTTCTTTTTTGGAATAGGTTGATAACTGTAGTAAATAGGAATAATGATTAGGCATAAAAAGAACAAAGCGATAATACTCAAAGAGGAAATGATACCAAACTCTCTCAACAACTCACTTTGGGTAATGATAAAAGTGGCAAATCCGGCTGCTGTAGTCAAGTTTGTCATCAGAGTTGCGGTTCCTACCTTTGTAATTACTCTTTGTAAGGCGCGTGCTTTGTTCCCGTGTGAAATAAATTCCTGCTGGTATTTATTGGTCAGAAAAATACAATTAGGAATCCCAATGACAATAACTAAGGATGGCACTAAGGCAGTAAGTACCGTAATCTCAAAATGAAATAGACCAAGGAGTCCAAAGGTCCACATGACGCCAATTACAACAATAACTATAGAAATTAATGTAGCTCGAAAAGACCGAAAAAAGAAAAAGAAAATTAGTGAAGTGACTAATAGGGAGGCACCTATAAACAGGCTAATCTCGTCAGTTATACTTTTTGCATTTAGTGTTCTTATGTAAGGCATCCCTGATACCCGCAAATCGATACCAGTTTCTTTTTCAAAAGCTTCGATTTTTGGTATAAAATCATCTAAAATATAATCCCTGCGATGTGGCGTATTTACAATTTTCTTGTCTAAGTAAATCGCTGAACGAATGGTCCCGTTTTTTTTGTTGAAAAGCAATCCTTCATAAAAAGGCATTTTTTCAAATAGCTCTTTTTTTATTGATCTAAGATACTCTTGATTTACAGCTTTACTTTGGTCCACAAAGGGAACTAGTTCAAAAGTTTGAAGACTTTCGTTTTTCTGAAGCTTCTTCAAGTCACTGATGGAAACAATGAGATCAACTTCTTTATGGGATTTGATATCATTCATTAATTTATCCCATGCAGCAAATGCTTTTGGCGTAAAGAAAGTATCGTCTTTGACCCCTACAACAATTAAATTACCCTCTTCTCCAAACATATTTAAAAAAGCATTGTATTCTTTATTTACAATGTGATTGTCAGGCAATAAGTTGGCTTCTGTAAAAGAAAATCGGATGTTTTTCCATTGCAGAGCTAAGAAGATCGTTATAAAAACAATAACAGCAAGTATAACGATTCTGTTTTTAAGCACGACTCTGGCGATTAGCGCCCAAAAATCTACTTTTAATTTCTTTTTCATAAATGTATTAAAATGGGTGCAAATGTAGTGAAAACCACTGCTAAACATGAGGTTTGTTTAATTTTTTTTGAGCTGCTTTTGAGCTAAATAGTTGTTTTTAAATTTGACAAAAAAGTTAATTTGACTGTTGTAAAACATATGTTAGAATTGCACATCTTTGTGTGAGTTTTAGAATGATTTAATTATCATAGAAGGGATATGAAAAAACATAAAAACAGTTTATTTTATTTTAGTGTTACTGGTGGTTTTACTGTTTTGATTTATTGGATACTCACTAGGGGAAAACAATTGGAAAGATTAAAGGACGGGGCTGTTTCGGATATAGGCAGTAACAGCTGGAATGAATTTCTAACAGCACTACAAGAAAACTTTCAAGATCCATTGGCTATACTATTGGCGCAAATAGTAATGATAATTTTAGTGGCGCGGCTTTTTGGATGGATTTTCAAAAAAATTGGGCAGCCCACGGTTATTGGTGAAATCATCGCTGGAATTGTTCTCGGGCCCTCCTTGGTAGGACTCTATTTCCCGGGGTTTTCGGCTGCAATATTCCCAGTTGAATCGTTAGGGAATTTAAAATTCCTAAGTCAGATAGGGCTTATCCTTTTTATGTTTGTAATAGGAATGGAGCTTGATATAAAAGTCCTTAAAAACAAGGCCAGCGAGGCAATCGTGATTAGTCATGCCAGTATAGTTATTCCTTTTGCAATGGGTATTGGACTGTCTTATTTTGTTTATAATAAATTTGCTCCGGTGGGGGTTGAGTTTCTTTCCTTTAGTTTATTTATGGGAATCGCTATGAGTATAACCGCTTTTCCGGTCTTGGCGCGAATTGTCCAGGAAAGAGGTATTCATAAAACGAAATTAGGATCTATAGTGATTACCTGCGCTGCCGCAGATGACATTACTGCCTGGTGCCTTCTTGCAGTGGTAATTGCAATAGTAAAAGCTGGAAACTTCATAGGATCCTTATATGTAATTTCGCTAGCGGTACTTTATGTGCTTGCCATGATTTTTATCGTAAAGCCTTTTTTGAAAAGAATTGGGGATTTATATGGTTCAAAAGACAATATAGGAAAACCGGTAATGGCTATTTTTTTTCTTTTTCTAATTCTTTCTTCTTATGCTACTGAGGTAATTGGAATTCATGCGCTATTTGGAGCTTTTATGATGGGTTCCATTATGCCAGATGTTTCTAAATTCAGAATGATATTTATTGAAAAAGTAGAAGATGTTGCAGTTATTCTTTTGCTGCCTTTATTTTTTGTTTACACGGGATTACAAACTGAAATAGGGCTTATCAATGATCCTTATTTATGGAAAGTAACCGCAGCGATTATTGCGGTAGCCGTTATTGGTAAGTTTCTTGGAAGTGCTTTAGCTGCGCGATTTGTGGGACAAAACTGGAAAGATAGTTTGACTATTGGGGCTTTAATGAATACTAGGGGATTGATGGAATTAATCGTTTTAAATATAGGGTTGGAATTAAAGGTTCTTACCCCAGAAGTATTTGCGATGATGGTAATAATGGCGTTGGTAACGACTTTTATGACTGGTCCTGCACTGGATTTTATAAATTTTGTTTTTAAAAATAAAGAGGTCTCAGAAGCCGAGGAAGTGACGACTCAGAATAAATATCGAATACTGATTTCATTTGGTAATAATGAGAAAGGGAAGTCGCTGTTGCGATTAGCAAATAGTTTAACAAAAAAACAAAAAAAGAGCTCTGACATCACTGCTATGCATTTATCATTGAGTGATGAGTTGCACTCTTTCAATATCGAAGACAAAGAAAAAAGTAGCTTTGAGCCTATTTTTGAAGAATCAGAGCAGTTGAACCTAGAAATCAGTACCATTTTCAAGGTCACAAACGATATTGAAACCGAAATTGTCGATGTCGCCAATCATGGAGATTATGATCTGCTTTTGGTAGGATTAGGAAAATCTATTTTTGAAGGTACGTTGCTTGGCAGAGTAGTTGGGTTCACAACTAGAATTATTAATCCAGACCGCTTGATAGACAAATTTACAGGTAAAGAAGGCCTTTTCGAAAACTCTCCATTTGATGAAAGAACTAGGCAAATTGCTGCTAAAACGAAGTTGCCTTTAGGAATTTTGATTGATAAAGAAATGCAAGAATTAGACCAAGTTTTTATTCCTGTCTTTAAACCAGAGGATTCCTTGTTAATCGATTATGCGCAAAAACTGATTAGCAACAATAATTCTAAAATTGTAGTTTTGGATATGAACGGTCACGTTCATACTAATTTTGTTATTCAAAGTGCCGTAAACTCTTTGGAACAAAAATACCCGTACAATATGGAGATTGTGCCGGAAAATAGTCTTGACACAGCATTTTTGGAAACTCAAGACCTGATGTTGATCAGTCTTGAGGGCTGGAAAACATTAATGGATTCAGATGCCAACTGGTTAACGGGCATTCCGTCGGTCTTGATTATTAAGCACTAGGGTTTATTAAAAAAAAACCGTCTCATTATTTTTAACGAGACGGGACTTAATTTTGAGCGCACGATGCTTATACCTTCATGATTTCGGCTTCTTTTGTTACAAGAAGTTCGTCTACTTTTCGGATAAAACTATTAGTCAAGTTTTGAACATCTTCTTCTGCACTTTTACAAATGTCTTCAGATGTTCCCTCTTTCTCCAATTTTTTGATCTCTGTATTGGCATCTTTACGAGCATTTCGGACACCAACTTTTGCGTCTTCTGCCTCTACTTTAGCCTGTTTAGCAAGGTCACGTCTTCTTTCCTCAGTTAATGCAGGAACGCTTATGATAATTACATCACCATTATTCATCGGATTAAAACCAATATTGGCAATCATAATTGCTTTCTCGATTGGGTGCAACATGTTTTTTTCAAAAGGTTGCAAAGTTATCGTCCTAGCATCGGGAACACTAATTTTTGATACTTGAGAAAGTGGAGTCGCGGATCCATAATAATCTACAAAAACACTTCCTAGCATTGCTGGAGAGGCTTTTCCGGCACGAATATTTAAAAATTCTTTTTCTAAGTGAGCAATAGAACCTATCATTGATTCTTTGGTGCTATCTAATATAAATTCAATTTCTTCAGTCATTTTTTTAATGTTTTGGGTTTTGGGTTTCAGATTTTTGGGAAGTCCAAAATCTAATGTCCGTAGCCATTAACTATATATTTACTAAGGTTCCTATGTTTTCTCCTTCGCAGATTTTCTCCAAGTTTCCTTGTTTATTCATGTCGAAAATTACTATAGGTAATTTGTTTTCTTGGCTTAAAGTGAAAGCGGTCGAGTCCATTACGTTTAGCCCTTTTTTAATTACGTCGTCAAATGAAATAAAGTCAAATTTTACTGCAGCATTATTTTTTTCTGGGTCTGAATCGTAAACACCATCTACTCTGGTTCCTTTTAAAATCACATCGGCATGAATTTCAACACCACGCAAAACGGCTGCTGTATCAGTTGTGAAATAAGGATTTCCAGTTCCAGCTCCAAAAATCACAATTCTGCCTTTTTCAAGATGGCGAACAGCTCTTCTTTTTATGTAAGGTTCAGCAATGGCTTCGATCTTGAGCGCGGTTTGTAAACGAGTCAGCATTCCTTTGTCTTCCAATGCGCCTTGCAAGGCCATTCCGTTAATAACAGTGGCAAGCATTCCCATATAGTCTCCTTGAACTCTGTCCATACCGTTGCTGGCTCCTGCGACTCCTCTGAAAATATTTCCGCCACCTATCACAATTGCTATTTCGATTCCTTTGTTGTGAATTTTTTTGATTTCTTCAGCATATTCAGCTAATCTCACTGGGTCAATACCGTATTGTCTATCGCCCATTAAAGCTTCACCACTTAATTTTAGAAGAATTCTTTTATATTTCATGTGTTTGTTGAGTTGTTTCGTGCAAATATAGTCATATTCTTTTTTTATGAAATAGTGTCGCCTAAATTTTATAACTTAAGTTTTGCATAGGAACTTTTCGCTGCCTCATATCCGATGTTAAAAATGGCATCCATTTTTAGTTTATTCATTTCAAATGTACTGTAAAGGGTTAACTCTGTTGGTTCAATTACCCAATCGCAGATGTTGAACTTTTGCAGATTTGTATTTGCCGAAAGAATATCAAAAGCTCGGGATGTAACTGCTCTAATCGAGTTTAAATCTTTAGCTTCTATTTTTTGAACGGGGCTTACATAAACACCAATTATAATTTCGCATTGGCCTTGTAAAAGATCTGTTGGGAAATGATTTAAAATACCACCATCACTATAATGATCTCCTCTTATTTCAAAAGGAGAGATTACTCCAGGAAATGCCGAGGAGGCTAATAGGGCATCAATGATTTTTGTCTCAGAATCAAATATCTTCAATCGGCCCCGAACCATATCGGTTGCTGCAATTTGTGTTGGGATCTTTAATTTTCCAATAACTGAATCCTGAAATATGGTATGAAAATATTCTTTAAACGAATCCGAATCAATAAAGCCTGCCTTTCTGAAAGTTAAATGTCTCCAATGAAAAAGATATACAGACTTAAAAAACTCTAATATTTCGTCGGGGGTTTTCCCCCAAGCATACATTGCTCCCACAATTGCTCCTGCACTTGTTCCGGCAATCCTATTTGGTCGAATGTTTTTTTCTTCTAAGAATTTTAAGGCCCCAGCGTGAGCCAAACCTTTTGATCCCCCACCGGAGAGTGCAAGACCAATCGATTTCGAAGTTAAATCCATCTTCTTTATCTGTTTTTGATAAAATTACACTTTTTGTTTACTTTGAAATGGTTTTTATCATATTTAAAACAGCTAATTCGTTTTAACTTTACTAGTATAAAAAAGAAAAACATGAAAATCCCAGTTGTTAAATCTTTATTTACTAATCATTCGTATGCTGAAGATATAAAAATTGATATCTGATTTGTTAGGTAGGAAAAAATCTAGCAGAAGGGAGCAATCCGCAGAGTTAACTCTGTACAGCGGTTTGAATGATACTAAGATGTGTCGATGGGATAAAACAATGAAAATTCCGAAAGAAATTATTCAGCATTTAAAATCCTTAAAAAACGAATATACATGGTCAGTAATTTCTCAAAGCTGCTGTAATTATAGCACCGAGTTGCTGCCTATTCTTAATATTATGTTGAGCCAGTTTATTGGTAAAGTTGATTTTAAAATTGTGTTGAGAGATGAAAACGAAGAACTGATGGGCCTATTTTTAACAAATAAAAAAAGAGCTATTCCTAAGTTGATTGTCATAAATAGGGAAACAGGAGGCGTTCTCGCTCATTGGGCCCCCAAGACCTAAAGCTGCTACTAACTTGATTGATAATTATAAAAAGGAACACGGTTCCTTTGATGAAGCTGGAGAAAGAGAATTGCAAATTTGGGATATGCAAGATAAATGCGAATCTGCCCAAAATGGAATTATTGGGATGACGTTTGATTATAATCAACAGACGCTTTAAGTTGACAATTTATAATAATAATTTTTTCGTTACAGACTCATTCTTTACCTCTGCGATTTCGGAATTTTTTCAAATATGAGGAGAATTTATGTTAATACTAATTGTCTTGAAACAACCATTGCAATAGAACAGTTGAATAATTCAGATAAAGAAAATTATTTGTACTATAAATTATGTTAAGTGTTTTATCCTTAAGGTTATTTTTACGCAAAGCAAGCGGAGTTACTTTACAATTAAGATACTTAAACAAAATAGTATGGTAATAATTGGATAATTTTTTATTAATAAGGTTTCACTTACTTTGTAGAAATTTAAAACAACACAATAATGAAAAATTTTATTTTAACGGTACTCTTCTTTTTAATTGCATTCACCAGCAGTAACGCACAATCGAATCTAGATCTTAATCCATGTTTGCTTCCTTTTTATCATGGAGTTGCTTCTGGAGATCCATTAACAGATAGGGTTATTTTATGGACTCGTGTTACGCCTGCAAATTTAGGTGCTGATCCGGTATCTGTACAATGGAAAATTGCTACTGACACTACAATGAATTCTATTGTTAATAGTGGAAGCTTTGTCACGAACCAAGATAGAGATTATACTGTAAAAATAGATGCTGATAAGCTTGAACCAAACAAGTATTACTATTATCAATTTGAAGCTTTTAACAAAAAGAGTCCAATTGGGCGTACTAAAACAGCACCAACAGTTACTATAGAAAGTTCTCGATTTGGAGTCGTTTCTTGTGCAAACCTCGAGGCTGGTTTTTTTAACGTTTATAAAATAATGAACGAACGAAATGATATGGATGCGGTAATTTGCTTAGGCGATTATATTTATGAATATGAAACTGGAGGGTATTCTCCAAATCCTTCCACTAATAGGGTCTGGCAACCTGAAAACGAAATTATAACGCTAGCAGATTATAGAACTCGTTATTCGTCATACCGTTTAGATCCAGATTTGAGAAGAAATCATCAATTGTTTCCTTGGATTTGTGTTTGGGATGATCATGAAACAGCTAACAATAGTTGGATGCGCGGTGCTGAAAATCATGATACAAGTGAAGGAGAATGGGAGGATAGAATGGATTATGGTAAAAAAGCATATTTTGAATGGCTACCTATTCGTGAAACAGGAATCGTGGATCCTTATCAAATATACAGAGCTATTCCTTATGGCAGTAATATTGATTTAATAATGTTAGATACGAGGCTTCACGGACGTGATATTCAAGCTGGGACAACTGGAGATGTTGTCGATAGTCCTACACGTGAATTACTGGGCAGTGATCAAAGGATTTGGATGACAGATGAATTAGTAAAGAGTACTGCGCAATGGAAAATTATTGGTCAGCAGGTAATGATGGCTCCATTTGGTGCTCCTGAATATGGAATAAATGAAGATCAATGGGATGGTTATCCTGCTGAAAGAGAACGATTTTTCAAAACTGTTACGGATAATGAAATTAACAATATAGTAGTTTTAACTGGGGACATCCATACCTCTTGGGCAAATGACTTGCCTAGTAAAGATTATGTTTTTCTAACCGGAGCCGGCTCTGTAGGTGTAGAATTTGTTACGCCAAGTGTTACCTCTCCTGGACTACCAATTAGCGTAGGTGTTGAAGCTATTCAAGCTTTGAATCCACACATGAAATATATTGAATTAAAGCAACACGGATTTGTTCTTTTAGATGTCAATGAACAACGTGCTCAAGCAGATTGGTTTTATGTTTCAACCATAGATACAGATTCAAATGATTATGCATACGGAGCGTCATGGTTGGCTAAAGATAAAGATAACCACCTTACTAAAGGAGCGGCTGCTTCTGTTCCATCTTCCTCTTATACTGCTGTACCTTTGCCATCGACATGCCCTGAAAATCTAAGTTTATCTGTGTCTGATTTTTCTACAGTAAAAGTGTTGTCCTTGTATCCAAATCCGTCAAGTGATTTCTTTAGCATTCAATATAATGTAGAAGACTTTGGTCAAGTAGAAGTACAAATTATTGATAATGCTGGAAGATTGGTGAAAAATTATTCTTCAAGAAAAGAGTCGGGTGTTTGGACAGAAAGATATCCAATAGAAAATTTAGTAGAAGGAGTATATTTTGTAAAAATTGTTTCTAAAAATAATTCAACTATACAAAAATTGATAATTAAAAGATAGTCACCCTCTTTGCGATACAATTTTCGAGATCACACTATTTTTGTCAAAATCCCTAAGTGCTTTTTTTGCTAGCACTTAGGGATTTTATTTTTAAGAGTTTTTATTGTTTGGCGCATAAGAGGCAGAGGTTAAAAATAAAAATCGCAATACCATTTTCAACAACGCCAAAACAATAGTTATTTTAGGCTTTTTTTTTAATAGGGAAAAAGGGTTATTGTATTTTGTGCCATAGGACATTGTTTGCTTTGATTTAACTAAAAAAAAATCAACGGAAATTATACGTATAATTTTTCTGAAATTGATGTTCAAAGAGTAAATTCACCTTTTTTAAAAACGAGGTTAATTGCAATTTAATTAAGCAGGAAAGTAATTTTTTCTCCATTTAGCTTTATCAGTATAATGCTATGTATTTGTTTAATAGTTAGTTGTAATTCACCATTAGTCTTAAGTTTCTATGCGGTTGTCGATTTTTATATGGGAAAACAAACCTATAGCTTAGTTATTGAACGCCAATCTAAGTTGACTATAATTCAATTTAATTTTTAATGATGTTGTTTAAATGGCAAAACAATTTAAACAACATCATTATGAAAGAATTATTTATGTGATTATATATCGAATTTTCTATTTTAAGATGAAGATACACTTAGTCTATAAGTTCTTGCTCATCTATAATAGCAGTTTTCACTTTTAGCCTAGTATCAGTTTAGTCGTTTTGGACGTCAGTTGAAATTTTTTATGATATAGAAGTTGCAATTGGAGATTCCTTAGTTAGAAAAAAGACTAAAGTCAATTTTAGGAATGAATTGAGTTAATTTGCTTACGAGAAGTGTTAGCCTTTTCAAAAATAGCTGACAAAAAAATAGAGCATTAAGTTTTTATTTTTTACAAAAAATCCGTATATTAGAGCTTTAAAACCGCGTCTACTA
>JBLIKQ010000035.1:0-20864 GCA_047635475.1 Porticoccaceae bacterium | reverse complement strand
ATCACATTCAATGGAAAGAAACAGTGGATCATAATGTGGAAGTTTTAAATGGAACTGTAGACTTTTACCGCTATTTTGACGCAACAAAACAAGCCGAATTTTTATATGATTGTGTAGAAGACACTTTGGATAGAGTAATTCCTAATGAGGTAACTTTTCTTCAAAATTATGATGCGTTTAAAAGATACTTAGACAATACGTATGAAATGCCCGATACGATGGTAGCGTTATTGGTTCGGTTTTTAGAACAAGGAAATGGCGCATTATCAAAACGGGCCTTAAAAAAAGAATTTTTAGATTTAAAAGAATCGGAAGTTAACGACATAGAAAATAAGTATCAAGAAATATTTATAGCAGAATAACATGAGCCACCAATTTGAAGCCCTATTAGAAAACAACTTAATCAAGCAATTGCGGGATTTAAGTTATGCGTCCGCTACAATACAAGATGGTGCCGATTTGGTTGGGAACTTACAAAGTCAATTGGCTCTTTTGAACAAAACTACTTTTACTGCCAAAGAGTTTGATGCCATACTCAATCATTTAGCCAAAGGCACAGTGTTTGAGAAAGCCAAAACAGACAAAACCGAGGTTTACAAAACAGCTATAGATCCTATTAAGATGCTGTCCCGTATGTCTGATGTAAATGAAGTGACCCAATAAAACCCTCGAATTGTTCTACCAAAAAATCCATTTCATTTTCGTAAAACGGATCTGATTTAGAATAAGATTATTTAGTTTACAGTAATTACAAGCGATTAACTTCATAATACGATTGAGCGATCATAATTCGAAATAGCAGCACCAATCATGTGGGTCGTGACCAATCTTGTACCCTGTATCATAGATTAATTTTATTTTCCGATACAGAAATTAGCAAATATATTTCCTAGCAATTCGTCATTTGTGACTTGTCCGGTTATTGTACCAAAGTGGTATAAAGCCTCTTTGATATCAATGGCCATCAGGTCGCTCGAGAGCTCTGTTTCCAGTCCGTATTTCACTTTCTGGATCTCGTCTAAAGCTTTTAATAGTGAATCGTAATGTCTCGTGTTTGTAACTATTGTTTCATTATTGCGCAAGGCTCCGGTATTGACAAAGGAAAGCAGTTGATCCTTAAGTTCTTCGACTCCAATGTTTTCTTTGGCACTCAAAAACAACTGTTTCAAGTTTAAAGTTAGAAGTTCTTGTTGCAGTAATTCCAGTTCATCTGTTTTTAATTGGTCAATTTTATTGGCAACAATCAAAATTTGTTTTAGGGGATATTTGTTTTTAATTTTTTCAATTTCGATTATAGATTCCAATCCTGAAACTTTAAACTTTAAGCTATCCATTAAGTAGATAACCAGTTGTGCCTGTTCTATTTTTTCGAAAGTCTTTTTGATACCTATACTTTCCACTATATCTTTAGTCTCGCGGATTCCCGCTGTATCTATAAACCTGAAACCAATGCCGCCGATGACCAACTCATCTTCAATAGTGTCTCGCGTAGTTCCGGCGACTTCCGAGACGATGGCGCGCTCTTCATTTAATAAAGCGTTTAATAAGGTCGATTTTCCCACATTTGGCTCACCCACAATAGCCACAGGAATACCGTTTTTGATTACGTTTCCTACCGCGAAGGAGTCAATAAGTCGTTTGAGGACAAACTCGATTCGGTTTAGTAATTCATGAAATTGAGTACGGTCGGCAAATTCGACATCTTCTTCCGCAAAGTCCAGTTCTAATTCGATTAGTGATGCAAAGTTGAGTAGCTCTTCACGCAATTTGGCGATTTCATTTGAGAAACCACCACGCATTTGCTGCATGGCAATTTGGTGTGAGGCTTCATTATCTGAGGAAATTAAATCTGCTACTGCTTCTGCCTGTGATAAATCTAGTTTACCGTTAAGGAAAGCTCTTAGGGTAAATTCACCAGGTTCGGCCATACGGCATCCTTTGCGAAGCAACAATTGGATTATTTGTTGCTGGATATAGGTCGAGCCATGACAAGATATTTCGATGGTATTTTCGCCCGTATAGGAATTGGGACCTTTGAAAATGGAAACTAGCACTTCGTCAAGCGTCTTAGCATCATCAACAATATGGCCTAGATGTAAAGTATGTGTTTTTTGCTTGAGTAAATCTTTGTTTTTAATGGACTTGAAAACACTGTTGCCAATGGTAATTGCTTCATTTCCGGAAATTCGGATTACCGCTATGGCTCCTGCTCCTGAAGCTGTAGCCAATGCTACTATGGAATCGTTGTATAACATATTTTTTATTCTAAGCTGCAAAGGTAGTGAATCTCAAGAAGTATCTATTTTTTTATGGAGTGGCTTTTTTATCATTAAAAAAAATAATTTAAATCGTTGAATGTTATGGTTTTACTATGTAAATTTTCAATGCTTTCCAGAAATAATTGATGAGCTTAAGCTTTTATAAAATGAAACGTATTATATTCCCAACTGATTTTTCTGAAATTGCGACTAATGCTTGTATTTATGCACTTCAATTTGCTAAAGTAATTCAAGCCGAGATTATTACATTCCTATTGATTACTGGCCTTTGACGAGCATTTCTTTCAAGAAAATTATTCTACGAGCTACGATTCGGTTGAATTGTCGCAATTTGATTTGTTTAAAGAAGAGCTTCCTAAGTTACACGAAATAGCTGACAACCTAAACATAGGCCAAGTAAAAATGACGCATCGACTTATGGGGGTAACTTGGTTGACAATATTAAAAAGTCGGTTGTGGAAGATATAATTGATTTTGTTATAATGTGGACTTCGGGAGTAAGCCGCTGGGCTGCCTTTTTTGCGGGCTGTAACTCTGGTTCTGTAATAGTAAAAGTTCAAGTTCTATGCTTTGTGTGCCCTTAGCTGCAAAATATAAGTCTATTAAAAATATCGCATTTACCACACGATATGCAAATAAAGATAAAAAGCCGCTAAGTACCGTGTTGGAAATCGTCAAGAAATTGGATGCCAAAGTAAAATACTTATATGTTCAATCTAGTACTTCAGATATGCCTTCCGGCACTATTACTCTTTGGGAAAAACAATATAGTTAGGATCCAGTATCGATTGATATCGTTATTAGTGATGATACATAAGAAACGGTTTTAGACTTCGTGTCAGCTAATAAAATTGATGTTTTAACTATGCTTAAATATAAAAGAGGATTTTTTGAAGGCTTGTTTATACCAAGCTATGGTGAAAAACACCAACATGACATAGATATTCCAATTTTAACAATACACAGTGATTGAGGTTTCCATTATAATAAAAGAGCCTTCTTTTTTTAAAATAGACCAATAAACTAGACAAATAAAGCATAATCAGTTGATAATTATGATATTAATAGTGTAACTTTAGATCTGTATTATATAAATGTATTACCTAAAACTTTTGTAAGATGAAAAGAATATTATTCCCAACCGATTTTTCCGAAGTGGCCACAAATGCATTTTTACATGCGTTAGAATTTGCAAAAATAGTTCAAGGAGAGCTGATTTTGTTGCACACATTTGAACTCCCTGTATTTGACAATCAGTTTTTTCCAGAAAACTATTTGGTTATTTACGAATCTGTCGAGTTATCCCAATTTGATATATTTAGAGAGGAAATTCCAAAACTTAGGGCTATTGCCGAGAAACATAATTTGGACAAAATCAATATGACGCATCGACTTATGGATGGGGGGTTAACTTTTAATGTTAACAAGGCAATCAAGGAGGATAAAATAGATTATGTAGTAATGGGTACTGAAGGAGCTTCAGGCTGGTCTGCCTTTTTTTCAGGGACTAATACAGGAGCAGTTCTTTCAGATGTCGAAGTGCCACTTTTGTGCATTCCGATGGAAGCTAAATTCAAAAAAATAGAAACAATCGGTTTTACTACCAGATTCAGATCTAAAGATAAGAAAGCTTTAAAAAAAGTGTTAGAAATAGCAAAAATGGCTGGAGCGGACATCAAATGTCTTTACGTTAAAACCAGTAAGTCTGACGTTACTAATGATATCGCTAAAAAATGGGAGAAATATTTCGAAGAGGAACCAATTGATTTTTTTGTAATTACTAGTGACGAGGTTAAAGAAACCATTTTGGACTTTATTTTATCTCAGGAAATTGATGTTCTAACAATGCTGACTTATAAAAGAAGCTTTTTTGAGGAAATATTCCATCCTAGTTTAACCAAGAAATTTGCCAATAGTTTTGAGGTTCCGATTTTGGCTATTCCTATTGAATAAGCTTGTTGAATTTTAACTCTTATCAGTTAGATTATACTGGCTATTCTAATTGCTTATTTATTTAGGTAGGGCTATATTTGTATTTCATTAAACGAATAAATGGAAATATACAGCGCTAGGATCAAAAGCTATTCGGAAGAATTAAAGAACATTAATAAAAAATACAATAGTATCAGTTTCTTTAGACTGATAAGTATTCTACTTTTTCTAGGCTCCCTTTATTTTTACTTGAAGGCTAGTGAAACTATATTTCTAATCGCGGCCGTTATGCTTTTTATGGGGTTTGTAGCCTTAATGCGAATTCATATCAAATTATTGTTTAAAAGGAAAATAAAAGAGACATTAGTAAAAATCAATGAACAAGAGATTTCGTTTTTAGATAAAAATTCAATACCATTTGACAACGGAATCGAATTCAACGATTTTCATCATCCTTACGCTTATGACCTAGATATTTTTGGAGAATATTCATTATTTCAAAGTCTTAACCGGACGGCCACTTTTATTGGAAAGAAAACGATGGCAAATCAATTGCTTGTTTTGTCAAATTCTGAGCAGATTGTACAAAATCAGGCTGCTATAAAAGAGCTTTCTGAAAAATTAGATTGGCGTCAGCAATTTTTGGCCTTGGCAAAAATTACTAGCGATACCCAATCTAGTTATGAAGCATTAGTAAAATGGAGTAAATTTACAAGCACTAGATTACCAAAATGGACAATTATAGTATCGTACGTCACTCCGGTTTTATTTTTGGGTATATTGCTTACGTATGTGATCACTGCAAATTCTGCTTTTCTAAACTACCTTGGCTATTTATTTGTTGTTAACTTGATTATTTTCGGTAAATTTCACCAACGCATTCAGATAGAAATAGCTAATGCTGAGAACATAGATACAATCGTTAGCCAGTATGGTTTACTTCTTAGAAAAATTGAAGAAGAAAACTTCCATTCCTCAAAACTGATTAGTTTACAACAAAAGCTTATGTTCGCAGAGGAGAAAGCAAGTCATCACCTTAAAAAATTATCTGTATTATTTTCAAACATGGATACTGTGGCTAATCTTGTTGCGGCATCATTATTCAATGGAAGCTTCCTTTTTAATCTTCACGTTTTAAAACGCTTGTTAGATTGGAAAGAGGGACATGCTGAAGTGCTGGAGGAATGGTTAGCGGTTATCGGTGAATTCGAGATGTTAAATAGCTTAGCTAATTTTTCCTTTAACAATCCAGCATTTGCCTTTCCAGCATTAAATTCTGATTTTAAGATTGATTTTTCAAACTTAGGCCACCCTCTATTAAATACAAATTCGAGGGTCGATAACGATGTCAGTTTTCATCCAGAGTCATTTATGATACTGACGGGCTCTAATATGTCTGGTAAGAGCACTTTTCTGAGAAGCTTAGGGATTAATATGGTTTTATCTGGAATAGGGTCGGTTGTTTGTGCTAGCAAAGCTAACGTGCATCCCTTGCCTATTTTAGTTTCCATGCGTTTATCGGACTCCTTATCGGATAGTGAATCGTATTTCTTCGCAGAGGTCAAGCGTTTAAAACAAATCATGGATGAACTGGAAAAGAACCCGGCTTTTGTTTTGCTGGATGAAATTTTGAGAGGTACAAATTCTGATGACAAAAGAAATGGTACAATTGAGGTGGTCAAAAAAGTGATAGAAAAAAATGCGATAGGAGCTATAGCAACTCACGATATAGAAGTGTGTTTGACAACTGATGAATATCCAGATGTTCTCACTAATAAATGTTTTGAGGTCGAAATTAATAATGACGAATTGAATTTTGACTATAAACTTCGCGATGGCATTTGTAAAAATAAAAGTGCTACTTTCTTAATGAAAAAAATGGGAGTTATTTAGCAAATAAATTTCTAGTTACAAAAGAGACTTAATTTGGAGTAAAAAAAAGAGCCGCAATTTCTAGATGAAATTGCGGCTCTTTTAAATATAAAAATGGTTTGGTTAATAGCGTATTGATATACAAGGATAAGCTTTTATATTCGAATATCAAAAAGCAAACATAATAAAATGATATTAACTGTTTAGCATTACTGGCATAACTAACATCGTTACTGTTTCACCGTCCTCTAGTCCGTCAACGGGAGTAAGAATTCCAGCTCTGTTAGGCAAAGACATTTCAAGCATGATCATATCAGACTGCAGATTGGTTAACATTTCAGTAAGGAAACGCGAGTTATAACCTATTTGCATATCATCCCCTTGATAATCACAAGTCAATCTTTCTTCCGCTTTATTAGAGTAATCTATATCCTCTGCAGAAACGTTCAATTCGGCACCGGCAATTTTCAAACGAATTTGGTGGGTAGTTTTATTAGAAAAGATAGCCACACGACGCACAGAACTTAAGAATTGAGAACGGTCTATCATCAGTTTATTTGGGTTTTCTTTTGGAATAACCGCCTCATAATTTGGGTATTTCCCATCAATCAAACGACACATCAAAATATAATTGTCAAATGAGAACGTAGCGTTAGAATCGTTATATTCTATTTTTACCTCTGCATCTGAAGCAGAAAGGATATTCTTTAAAATAGTCAAAGGTTTCTTTGGCATAATAAAATCAGCAACCTGAGATGCTGTAACATCTGTACGGGCATACTTCACTAATTTATGTGCGTCTGTTGCAACAAAAGTAAGTCCTTCTGGAGAGAACTGAAAAAACACACCTGACATTACCGGACGTAGATCATCATTACCAGCAGCAAAAATTGTTTTGCTTATTGCTGTTGCTAAAACATCAGCAGGAACTAAAGTTACGGAGGGCTCTTCTAAGTTTACCGCTTTTGGGAACTCATCACCAGGAGCATAAGCTAAAGCATATTTCCCTGAATTGGAACTAATTTCAATTGTACTGTTCTCTTCAACGGTAAAAGTTAAAGGTTGCTCAGGGAATGTTTTAAGTATTTCCAAAAGCAATTTTGCAGGTACTGCAACGCTTCCTTGGCTTGTTGAGTCAATAGCTAGACTTGCTGACATTGTTGTCTCTAAATCGGATGCAGAAACGGTTAATTCATTATTGTTTAATTCAAATAGGAAGTTATCTAAAATGGGCAAAGTATTACTGCTGTTGATAACATTACCTAAAACTTGCAACTGTTTTAATAAGTACGAACTCGATACTATAAATTTCATCTGTTTTATTTTATTTTTTTGAGGTATCTATTTTAGTTTAATTCTAAAACACAATACATTTTACAAATATATCGTAAACTATTCGAGTATTGAAACTTTTTTATTAACATCTACTTAGCGTATTTTCTTTTTCGAAAGAAGGTGAAAAGAAGGCCGAAAAGCCCCAAAATTAGAATTGGAAGCCCTATCGTTAAGAGCTGCGTCTGGCTGTAGTTTTCGTACACTTTTTCCTTATCCAATAAAGCTAAATCAAGATCCTTGCTTCGAATGTTAATAAGTCCGGTATCGTCTAGTAAGTAATTGACACAATTCAATAAAAAGTCCTTGTTGTCATATAAATTTCCAGACCTTTGATCGTAGCCTAATTCTACTGGCTGATAGTTTTTGTCCAATTGATTTTTGATCAAATCCCCATCAGAAATAACGATCATTTTATTCTTTTTTCCGCTGGCTTCAAAAGTTTTTTGGTCAAATGAAAGTACTCTATTTTCAAAAACGGAGTGGAACGAACCTTCTAGTAAAATAGCAAGCGGAATGCTGCCAGTATTAGTATAGTGATTCGGACTCGTTTCTTCGGCTACAATATCTAAATTAACTTCTGTAGGTGTACCTATTTTTTTTGAGTATTGAGATGTTTTTAAAAGGACGGTTTTTCTGATTCCGTTTTTTAAAGTGTCAATTGGGTTTGCGAAATCGAATTTAATGCCGCCAAGATTTTTTACTATTGGATGTTGATTCTCTGGATAAACCAAAGGGGCAAATTTCCAGTTGAATTCCTGATACTGCGTTGTGCTGCCTTGTTCCCCGGTAGCTAATTTTATCGGGCTTCCTTGCTCATCTTTAACGATGTCAGGATTAATGCGGAAACCGTACTTAAAGAACATATCGTTCAGGTTTAAATCTCGTGGGTAGGCCAAGGTTGATCCAGAAGAATTGTACAGACTATCCATTTCTGCGGATACTTGATCTACGAGCCACAATGTTTTTCCGCCGTTTATAATGAATTGGTCTAAAACTTGTTTTTCAGAATCCGAGAATGTTTCCGTAGGTTTCGCTATAATGGCTAGATCATATTTTTCTAAAGCTTCTAGACTTGCTATTGGGTTTTTAGACACCGAATCCAGAGTAAAAGGTTTAATAATGTAACTTTCTCTTATTTGCAAAAGGAATTTAGCCATGAAAACATCTTGTAGCTCCCCATTTCCTTTAATCACCGCAATCTTTTTTTGCCTGTCTGTAGTGATCTTGTTCAGGGCATCCGCAATCGAATATTCAAGGTTTTGAACTGAACCAATCACTTTGTCGGTTGTCGAAGCGCCCATTTTATTTTTTAGTAAAGGGATATTGATTTCTTTGTTGTGGTAGCTGACAATAGCCCATGGAAAGACCATCGCCTGGGATTGCTTTCCTTTATCATCCACGGTAATATTTATTGGTGTCAGCCCTTTTCTATATAATTCTTTTATGTTGTCCATGCTGGAGTCTTGATTTTCCAATGGATTAACAAATGTGAAAATGATATTTTTATTGTAAGCCTGGAATTCTTCGAGCAATTGTTGTGTTTCCTGCTGCAATCGCTTGAATTCAGTCGGCAATTCCCCCTGCATATATATTTTTATGGACAAGGGTTCTTTTATCTCCTCAATTATGTTCAAAGAAGTGTCTGAAAGCGTATACCTTTTATCCGAAGTTAAATCGAAACGGTGGAAAAAAGCATTTCCAATTCCATTGGCAACCAATAACACACCAATAGTCAAGACTAACTTTTTTAAGTTATTTTTCTTTGTGGCTACCATTATAATTTCAAAGATTTAAGTTTGTAAACTGTAAGCGAAAGAAACAATACCGTTAGGCTGACAAAATAAAGAATATCTCTAGTGTCGATCACGCCACGTCCCATACTCTTAAAATGATCTTGCATTCCTAAGGATGTAATCATAGTAGAGTAAAGGGGTGCGATTGATGCCAGACCGTCAAAACCAAAATAGAAAAAAAAGCACAGGAATACGGAAATGATAAACGCCACAATTTGATTGTCAGATAGAGTAGAGGTAAAAACTCCGATAGCTGAATAAGCTGCAATAAGAAATACTAGTCCAAAATACGAACCAATCGTACTCCCCATATCAATATTTCCTTCGGGCATACCTAGTTTGTAAATCGCTACAACATAGATAAACGATGGTATGATAGCCAAGACGATTAGTATCAGCGCTCCAAGGAATTTTCCGTTTACTATTTGCCAAATACTCAAGGGTTTTGTTAATAAAAGTTCAAGAGTACCTTGTTTTTTCTCGTCAGAAAAACTACGCATAGTGACTGCTGGAATTAGAAAAATCAAGATCCAAGGCGATAGGGTGAAAAATGGGGTCATATCAGCAAACCCACTCTTTAGGATGTTATATTCTCCTTCGAAAACCCAGAGAAACAATCCATTGATTATAAGAAATAGTGCGATTACCAAATAACCTATGGTAGAACCAAAAAACGATTTGATTTCGCGTAATAAAATGGCTTTCATATTTTTTTACTGTGTGAGATGTTTAATACTTAAGTTTTGAGCTTTATATCTTAAACCAATATTTTATTTTAAACTCGCTAATTTGTCTACGCTCCAAGCTTCGGGCTTATCATTAAATAATTTTTTTGTGAATGACCAAACTGTAGTAAAGAGTTCTGATTTTCTATAGTTTTCTAAATCATCTTCAGTTTCCCAATAACTGTACGTAAAAAAAATACTTTTATTGTTTTTGTCTTGGTATAATTCTAAAAAGCGATTCCCTGGGGCGCTTCTTATTTTTTCTTTTACCGATTCAAAATTTTCCAAGAAAGCAGGAATGTTTTCTTCGTGAAAACTCATTTTTACTATTCGTACAAACATTTAGATTTTAGATTAACGATTAATAATTTTAGATTTCTATAATTTAAACGGAAAATAAACTTTAAGATAAAAGTGATTGACCCGGTTATTAAAATCAATATTGTTTGGGTAGGCCAACCATAAACATCTTCGACCCACCCAATATAATATATTATTAGTATAAATAGCAAAAGTAAAATTACGCTCGATTTTTTATTAATAATTTCTATTATAATATTTTGAAATAGTAAAAGAAAACCAAATAAGGGAACGGAAAGCAGAATGAAACTCTCTAAATCACCTCTAAATTCATGAAACACAGCTGTTAAATGCCATAATACATAAGTTGTCACAGTATAGAAGCCGAGTTGTAAAAGGCTTGCTAAAATTCCAAATATCATAATTCTTTTCGCCATAATTTTGTTCAACTTCAAAAATCTTAAATAGTTAATCCTCAATCTTAATTCTTAAACTGGATGGAAACCACATCTTGATAATTCAAGCCCAATAAGCTATTTGCAGAGCCTACCTTTGAGGGGTTGCTTCTGAAAATGGCAATTTCTAGAAAACCGGCTTCATTGAAAATCGCCAATTTTTCCCCTTCATAATTCTTAATTGGATATTTATCAGAACTTGCTATTGCCGAATAACTAGGTAAAATAGTTTTGATATTTTTGGTTTTCATTAAAATCTCATAGGGACGTCCTTTGGCAACCTCTATGAATTGTTTTTTACTTATGTTGGTAACCACATTCCCAAAGTGGTCGATATAAATAACATGGCCTTTGAGCATATTATTATCAACTGAAGTTCCTGCTTTTAATTCAAATACTTGCTTAATACTTTTTATTTCTCTACCAATTACATTTAGCAGACCGCCCTTAGCGATATGACAAGCTACTTTTACGAAAACATCAATACCAGTAGCATCCCCTTGCAGACGATCATGGATATTTATGGCAACTAATTTTTGGGGAACAACTTTTTGCGACAGCATGCTTAAAATGCCATTATCAGCAGCAATAAAATAAGAATCATTCCACTGCATGACGATATGCTGGTTCTCTTTGTTTAATTCCATATCGACTCCAATTAGGTGCACTGTTCCTTTTGGAAAACTAGAAACAGCCGCTCCTATAATATAACTTGCTTCTACAGTGTTGAATGGGTCAATATGATGTGATATATCTATAATGCAAGCTGCAGCATATTCAGATAAAATTTTCCCTTTCAACGCACCTACAAAGTGATCTTTCAAGCCGTAATCGGTAGTAAGGGTAATTATTGACATAAATTTGTTTATAACTATTGGTGTAATCTAAAACTAATTTTCATTAAATTTGAGAGATGCAAATCTAATAATAGTAAATTCAAAAAAGCAAAAAACAAAAAACAAATTCCAAATAAGTAAGACGAATAATATTGTGGTTTAAAGCCAAAATACCAAAGATGTATTTATTGATTAATTTTATATAAAACTACAACATTTGAACGAAAGAATAATCGAGCTCATAGACATCGCTCCAAAAGAATTTTGGGGCGCTCAAGACTCTCATCTTGAAATGATTAAAAAATATTATCCAAAACTTAAGATTGTTGCTCGAGGAACTACATTAAAAGCTTTTGGAGAAAAAGTAATTCTGGACGAGTTCGAAAAACGTTTTCAGCGCTTAATGGTTCACTTTACACGCTATAACACAATTGATAATAATGTGATAGAACGCGTTATTATGGGAGATATTCAAGACGACAGAAAAAACTTCGCTAATGATAAAATTCTTGTCCATGGCGTGGGCGGCAAAATAATTAAAGCAATGACTCCTAACCAACAATTGTTGGTTGACGCAATAAACAAAAACGATATGGTTTTCGCGGTCGGTCCTGCGGGAACTGGTAAAACTTATACTGGTGTGGCCATGGCTATCAAAGCTCTAAAAGAAAAGCAGGTAAAGCGCATTATACTTACACGGCCCGCAGTTGAAGCGGGGGAAAATCTAGGCTTTCTTCCTGGCGATATGAAAGAAAAACTGGATCCCTATATGCAACCCCTCTATGACGCTCTAAGGGATATGTTGCCCAATGAGAAAATAGAAGATTATATTTTAAAAGGTATTATCCAAATTGCTCCGCTGGCGTTTATGCGCGGAAGAACCTTGGATAATGCATTTGTGATTCTCGATGAAGCCCAGAACACGACCCATTCCCAAATGAAAATGTTTCTAACCCGTATGGGGAAAAGTGCAAAATTTATGGTTACTGGAGATCCTGGACAGGTTGATTTGCCAAGAAGAACTATATCAGGACTTAAGGAAGCCTTGTTGATTTTGAAAGATATTGAGGGGATCGGTATTATATATCTTGATGATAAAGATATAGTGCGTCATAGATTAGTCAAAAAAGTGATCGATGCTTACAAATACACGGAGAACCCAGATTAAACAACACAAGCTGTTTATCATAAGCACAGTGTAGTCTGTTTAAAACATTAAATGTATTGACCGTATTTATTAATAGTAAAGTAGAATTAACGACTCCAAGTGGGGTCGTTTTTAATTAATAGATAAATGATTTTTTTAGGATTGTTTCCAATCGAATTAGAATGTCTACGGTTAAAAAATTATATTAGCGAAAAATTATAAATATTGAAAAACGTCATCATAACTGGAGCTTCGGGCGGAATTGGGAAAGAAACGGCCTTGCATTTTGCCGAAAATGGGTGGAATGTTATTGCGACTATGCTTTGCCTGGAACACGGGAAAGAGTTGCAAGGGATAAAGAATATTTCTTGTTATTTGATAGATGTAACTTCAACAGCCAGTATTACAGCCGCTAAGAATAAAATATTGGATGATTTCAGAACCATATGTGTTGTTATTAACAATGCGGGAGTAGGCTACAGAAGTTTTGTCGAATTAGCGGAAGATGAGGAAATAAATAAGATTGTGGATGTTAATTGGCTTGGTGTGGTAAAAGTATGCAGAGCGTTCATTCCGGTATTCCGCACTCAACAAAATGGCCATTTCATAAATATCTCCTCCATCGCAGGTTTGGTTAATCTACCGTTAGGTAGTTTCTATCACTCAACAAAACATGCAGTTGAAAGTTTTTCGGAGTGTATGGCCTATGAACTAATCGATTTTAGTATCAGTGTTTCAACGGTACAATTTGGAAATACTCCTTCCGATTTTCAAAAAAACGTTGTTAAATCGGAGCGTTCTTCACTTCTCTCTTACAATGTTTTAATGGATAGAATTAATTTAATTTTGAAAAAAAAGACTGCGAAAAATACAGATTTAGAACCACTTATTGTTAGTGAGTTACTTAAAATAGCAGAAAGGCCATCTAAAAATTTCAAGAGATATACTATAGGTTTTGATGCGAACAGTCTTAGTTTACTTTGGTCAAAAATGGGGTATCGTTTATTTGGGAGACTTATTAGACAATCAGTTTTGAAATAAAAGTTATTTAATGCAAATCTGATTTAACATGAGCTGAGCCAGAACTAAAAACGTATTCATACAGGAGCTTCTCTTTTTTTATTTTCTTTGAACTATTCCTCGATTTTTAGGATTTTATTTAAAATAAGATATTTTTGCATCCATATAAAAGCGGTAAAGAAAACGAAAGAAGTGAAAGATAAAATTAAAGTAGTAATTAGTGACCTAGACGGCACGTTACTAAACAAGGAGCATAAAATATCAGAATATACCAAAACAGTTTTTCAAGAACTTCATGCCCAAAACTATTTGATAATTATTGCAACAGGACGTCACCATCTTGATGCGATGCCTATTATTGAAGGGCTTGGCTTTCCACTTTATTTAGTTACGTCTAATGGGGCTCGAATTCATTCACCTCAGAAGGAGCTTCTTTTTTCTTTTGACATAGATAGCGAGTCCATAAAATCAGTATTGGATTTGGGAATAGATTCAGAAATCACCACTGTATTATTTAAGGAAAATGTATGGCAAACTAACAAACATAGTGAGCAGCTAAACAGTTTTCAGACCGAATTAAATTACTTGCCAGAATTGGTAGATTTTAATACGATTAAGGATATGAGTGCAATTAAAATGTTTTTCACACATAATAGACATTCAAAATTGATGGAATTGAGAGATCAAATTTTAAAAATATATCCAGATCTTTTTAGCCATGCGTTCAGTTTGCCTCTTTGCTTGGAATTTATGGATAAATCTGTGGATAAAAGTGTTGCTATTGCCAAGATATTGGAAATTGAAAATTTTAATTTTGAACAGTCTATTTCTTTTGGAGACGGTTATAACGATGAGAAAATGTTGAATGCCACGGCCAAGGGGTTGTTAATGGGGAATGCTCCTGACAGTTTAAAAAACAAACTTTTTCATCTTGAAGTGATTTCAATGAATTACGATGATGGTGTAGCTAAATATTTATCGGATAAAATTTTACGTGTAGATGTTTCTAATGTTTTGTAAGTCAAAAAGAAGAAACATTTTTTTTATAGCTTTCAAATTGTATTTTTGTGTAAACTAAAGCACACAAAAAATGATTAAAAATATTTTCATACTTGTTTTTATATTCTTTACAGTATCAGGAATAAGTCAAGAACTGGGCTTAGACGAAATCATGAAAGGGGATGCTTTTATTGGCGTTCAGCCTACTAATGAACGTTGGTCCTTGGATGGAAAAAAAATATATTTCGAATGGAATCCCAATAATGAATTGGGAACAAGTACATACTTTTGGGAAAAGGGAATGCTAAAGCCAAAATTGGCCTCCTCTAAAGAAGCCTCTCTTTCCAGATTAGATTTTAAAACTAAACCAAATGTTGATGTAGCTTTTTATATAGAAAAAGGGGCTTTGTACTCTTACTCTATCCAAAATGAAACTACAAAAAAATTACTGCAACAATCCAGTTCTATTTCTAGTTTACAATTAGGGAAAGACTCAGGAGTTTTGTTCTTTATCCAAAATGAGAACTTGCAGCGGTTTGATACAAACCAGGGAACGATTGTTCAGCTTACTAATTTTAAATCAGGGAAAGAGAAAGAGAAAGAAAAAGAAGAAGATACTTTTTTAAACAATCAGCAAAAAGAACTGTTTCAATTTGTACGTGATCAAGAAGTAAAGAAAAATTGGGATAAAGCCAAAGCTGATGAAAACAAATCGGATTTTCCTAAAGCTTATTTTTACGGAAATGAAGCTTTGGAAAGTTTGAAAACAAATCCTAAAGGTACTTATGCTACTTTTAGACTCGTTGATGTTATTGATAAAAAAAGTGAAATAATGGAAAGTTTCATAACAAAAGACGGCTATAATCAATCCGTAAATACCAAAGAGAAAGTTTCAACTTCAAATTTAACCAAATCAAAATTTGGAATTTATTCAATTGCTAAAGATTCGGTTTACTACGTTGACTTTTCCTCGTTGAGTCATATTCAAGATAAACCTGAATATTATGATTCTTACGATAATTTAAAAAATAAGGAAAAGGAAGATAAGCTAATTTTTGTTCAGGAACCTACTTACAATGACAGTGGGGCTTATGCTGTAACCGAGATTAGAAGTCTGGATAATAAAGACCGGTGGATTGTAAAATTGGATTTAGAGAAAGGGAATTTCCAGGAAATAGATCATCAACATGATGAGGCTTGGATAGGAGGACCTGGTATTCCTTCTTACGCTTATAGCTCGGGTACTTTGGGTTTTTTAGGGGATAATGAAACTATTTATTTTCAATCAGAAGCAACGGCTTATTCTCATTTATATAGCTACAGCCTAAAGACGAATAAGAAAAATCAACTAACAAAAGGAATGTGGGAAGTGAGAGGCGTAAAGCTCTCAAAAGATAAAAATAGTTTTTATTTAACTACTAATACTACACATCCAGGAAATAGAGACTTGTATAAGTTAGCTGTCACTGGTGGTGAGCTGCAACCAATTTTAACTAAAGATGGAGCTCATGAAGTTAGCATTTCTCCGGACGAAAGTACTTTGTTAGTTCGCTACTCTTATAAAAATAAGCCCTGGGAATTATATATCGCAACAAATAAAAAAGACGCTATAATTACAGCGATAACTCATTCTACAACAAAAGAGTTTGAAGGGTATTCTTGGAGAAGTCCTGATATTATAAGTTTTAAAGCTCAGGACGGAACAACTGTAAATGCAAGGTTATACAAACCAGAATCAGATAAAGTAAACAAAGCGGCTATTGTATTTGTTCATGGTGCTGGGTACTTGCAAAACGCACACAATTACTGGAGCAGTTATCACAGAGAATATATGTTCCATAACTTATTGACTGATTTAGGCTATACCGTTTTAGATATTGATTATCGGGGAAGTGATGGTTATGGTCGTGATTTTAGAACTGATATTTACCGTTTTATGGGTGGTAAAGATTTGACGGATCAAATAGACGGTAAAAACTATTTAGTTAATAATTTGGGCATCGATCCCAGTAGAGTTGGGCTTTATGGTGGGTCCTATGGAGGTTTTATCACCTTGATGGCGATGCTAACCACACCAAATGAATTTGTTTCAGGAGCCGCTTTGCGTTCCGTAACTGATTGGGCACATTATAATAATGGGTACACAGGCAACATACTTAACTTTCCAGAAACTGACCCCGATTCTTACAAAAAAAGCTCTCCAATCTACTTTGCCGATAATTTGAAAGGAGATTTATTGATGTTGCACGGTATGGTCGACGATAACGTAGAATATAAAGATATTGTTCGCTTATCGCAGCGTTTTATTGAATTGGGAAAGAAAAATTGGAATTTATCCTCATTTCCAGTAGAAGCACATGGTTTTAAAGAAACCTATTCTTGGATTGATGAATACAGCCGTATTCTTGATTTATTCAACAGTACGCTTCTTGATAAAAAGAGTAAGTAAAAATATTTTTTTTTTAGTGAAGCTGTATGAAATAATTCTAAATTTGCATTTAGAAAAAAACAACACAATACAACACAACAACGATAATGAGCAATACAATTACAACCACCGATTTTAATTTTCCAAATCAAAAATCTGTTTATCGCGGTAAGGTAAGAGAAGTATACAATATCGATGATGAATTATTGGTAATGGTTGCAACGGATAGACTTTCGGCTTTTGATGTGGTTCTGCCAAAAGGGATTCCTTATAAAGGACAAATTTTGAATCAAATTGCTACTAAATTCATGGAATTGACTGAGGATATAGTTCCAAACTGGTTAATTGCAACTCCGGATCCTAGTGTTGCAGTAGGTCATTTGTGTACTCCTTTTAAAGTTGAAATGGTGATACGTGGGTATCTTTCAGGACATTCAGCTCGTGAATATGCACTTGGAAAAAGAGCTATCTGCGGAGTTTCAATGCCTGAAGGTTTAAAGGAGAATGATAAATTTCCAATGTCAATTATAACACCAACCACAAAAGCGGATAGCGGGGAACACGATGCCGACATTTCAAGAGAGGACATTCTATCGAAAGGGATAGTTTTTGAGGAAGATTATTTAGTTTTAGAAAAATACACCCGAGCTTTGTTCCAAAGAGGAACTGAAATCGCAGCAAGTCGCGGATTGATATTGGTTGATACAAAATATGAATTTGGGAAAACTAAAGATGGAGTAATTGTTTTAATTGATGAAATTCACACTCCCGATTCTTCTCGCTATTTCTATTCAGAAGGTTATCGAGAGCGTCAGGACAAAGGAGAAGAGCAAAAACAATTATCAAAGGAATTTGTGCGTCGTTGGTTGATTCAGAAAGGCTTTCAAGGTTTGGAAGGGCAACAAATACCCAATATGAGTAATGAATATATTGAAACCGTTTCAGAGAGATATATTGAATTGTATGAAAAAATCCTTGGCGAAAAATTCATAAAAGCTGATATTTCAAATATCAATGAACGGATTGAAAAAAATGTTTTAGTATATTTAGAGAATAGATAAAAACTACAACAAATTGATATAAAAAACACCGCAATTCTATTAAGGATTGCGGTGTTTTCATTTATCAAAGTGCAGAAAACTATTTTTCCAAAATTAACTTTAGGTATACCCACTTGTAAGTGATCTTGTATTTTTAAGAAAATTTCTTTATGTGGTTTTCTGTCGTTTATGCTTTTGATTGCATTGCAAGGAATTTATATTATAGATTTAATAAAACAAACCGCAATCCAAAACATGAATTGCAGTTTGTCAGACTAGAATGTAGCTGAATTAACTCCTAATCTTATTTGAAATAAGAATAGGTTTCATTGTTCTCTAACTTCAATAAAGTCTCATATATTAGTTTAATAACATTTTCGACATCATCACGATGCACCATTTCAACCGTGGTATGCATATAACGCAACGGAAGCGAGATCAAAGCTGAAGCCACGCCGCCATTACTGTAAGCAAAAGCATCTGTGTCGGTACCGGTAACACGGGAAGAAGCCAGACGTTGAAAAGGAATTTTCTTTTCCTCAGCAGTATCAAGAATTAATTCTCTAAGATTATTTTGAACGGCTGGAGCGTAAGTAACGACTGGCCCTTTTCCAATTTTTGTCTCGCCTTCAATTTTCTTGTCGATCATTGGAGTAGTGGAGTCATGACATACGTCTGTCACAATTGCCACGTTCGGCTTGATTGTTTTGGTAATCATTTCTGCACCACGCAATCCCACTTCTTCTTGAACGGAATTAGTAATGTACAGTCCAAATGGAAGTTTCACTTTGTTCTCATGTAACAAACGGGCAACTTCGGCAATCATAAACCCCCCCATACGATTATCAATAGCACGACAAACAAATTTATTTTCATTTAGAATTATAAATTCATCAGGGTAGGTGACAACGCAACCCACGTGAACCCCCATTTTATCTACTTCTTCTTTAGTTTCGCAACCAAGGTCAATGAATATATTGCTGATTTTAGGAGTTTCTTCTTTTTCGCCTTTTCTGGTGTGTATAGCTGGCCAACCAAATACACCTTTTACAATTCCTTTTTTAGTATGGATATTGACGCGTTTTGAAGGAGCGATCTGATGATCAGAACCACCGTTTCTTATTACGTAAATTAACCCATCATCAGTGATATAATTCACGTACCACGAAATTTCATCTGCGTGACCTTCGATTACTACTTTATAAGGAGCATCTGGATTGATAACTCCTACTGCCGTTCCGTAAGTATCGGTTATGAATGTGTCAACATAAGGTTTCAAATAGTCCATCCATAATTTTTGTCCTTCAGCTTCAAAACCAGTTGGCGATGGATTATTTAAATATTGCTCTAAAAATGTGATGGAGGATTTTTTTAAGATCGATTTTGTGCTCATAAAATATATTTTTATGCTAAATTATAAATTTGGCATTACAGTTGCGTATATAAAGTATAATTTTACAATTAATTTATACCTTATGAAGTTTGTTGCGTTTCTATTTTTATTTATTTCCTTCACGATTGATGCACAAGTTTTGCCGTCAGAACGGGTAAAAATCGTCTATGAGTTTACGGATAGCGATGATGCTATAAATGACACGATAGCGCTTGAAGAAATTGTAGTTTCAAAGGAAAAACTGGATCCCGATGCCAAGAAGCAATTCCTGATTCTTCAAAGCAGGGTCTATAGAACCTATCCATACGCAAAACTGGCTTCGGAAAGGCTAACGCTTCTAAATAAAGGAATGGAACGCTTATCAACTAATAAGGAAAAGAAAAAATATTTTAAGATTGTCGAGGACTATCTGAATAATGAATTTGAGGCTAAACTCAAGAAATTATCGCGGAGTCAGGGAAGAATTTTGGTGAAATTGATCCATAGGCAAACGGGTACTACGACTTACGAACTGGTAAAAACATTAAAAAGCGGTTGGAAAGCTTTTTGGTCTAATACTGCAGCGAGCATGTTTGATATTAATTTAAAGACTGAATATGCGCCTTATGAAGTAAATGAAGACTTTTTAATCGAGACCATATTGTCTAGGGCCTTTCAGTCAGGAAGACTGCAAAACCAAATGCCTGCAAAGTCAGTTGATATTGATGGTCTCAATGATTTTTGGGAATCAAAAGCAAAAAGTCCCAACTTATAATATTCATTCTATATCTAGGCTCTAATCATATATAGAGAATTCGAATCGTTTTAATCAGGAGCTATTTCCTGCTATTCGCTACAATCTTATATTCCGAACCCCGTCATATAAGGATTTTCACTGCTATCAGGGCTATGGAGTCGCTTTCAAAAATCAGATTTATCTTTTTAATCTACAGAAAAAGATTTTTAGCATAAAGGAGTACGTTTAAAAGGACGGTAATAGTAACAAAGCTTCCAGCATTTCAAAGGCTGAAAGCTTTGTTGTTTTAGTGTAGAGATATCGCAAAAGCAGAAAAAACTTATTTTTTGTATTGGATAGCCGCTATTAGGAGCTAGGTAAGCAGTGAGTAGGAAAAAAAATCGACCTTCAAAATGCGGTATTTCAATAACTTAAAATAATGCTTCAAAAAAAAGAAAAAAAAGCCTATCAGAAAGCTTGAATTATAAAATTAACCTATTACTTTTGCACCCGCAACAACGCAGAAGGTCTTACTTTTTTAATGTAGAGTAAAACTTTAAAAATTAGAGTCATTTAATTAAAAAAAGTGTTGTGA
>JBLIKQ010000034.1:0-21374 GCA_047635475.1 Porticoccaceae bacterium | reverse complement strand
TAGATGTTCAACTGCGTCGAATAAATTATGAATTTCTATTTCTTCAAGTTTAATGTTTCCCCCGTGAGCGACTGTATTTCTTTTTTCTAACCAAAAGACTTTAATTATTTCGTAATTAATTGGGTTTTCAGTTTTGTAATTTACATTTAATAAATCGCATAAAAACTCTGCCACTAAACCGGGTAAATAAGTACTCGCAATTTTTTTGTTTTTTCTGTGTCTTTCTACAAAATATTTACGGTCAAAAATTTCTTGATTATCATTTTTTTCGTGAATTTTTTTAAATAATTTATTTATGGTAATGTCTAAAGAGTTTGCTATGTTTAAAACAACTTCCCGGCTATTATTACTTAGGTTTTCATATAATGCATCTAAATACAGACTTCTTGCAAAATCAATATCAGTACCTTCAATAGTATTTTTAATTGATTCTGACCAAATTGCATAATCAATAGGAATTCCTTTGTTATAGCGGATTATAGGAATGAGATTAGAATGAAATTGAAAATTATCAATTGAGCCATTAGATTTTATATTTCCCTCTATGCTTACTCCTTCACTATCAGTTCTAGGTTTTCCTAACCAAAATTGTCCAGATATATTTCGTAAATGGGCGACAAATGAACTTATAAATTTTGGTGAGTCCAAATTAAAATGTTTTACTGAATCGAATCTAATAGTATCGACTGGTTTAAAATCATAATTTATTTCAGGTAATTCTTCTTCAGTTAGTTTCATTAGTTGAGCTTCTTCAAAACTAAACTTTTCATTTTGTTGAATAAACATCCCTATATGATTTAAGTTTTTGTCATACATCGGATATGATCTAATACTTTTTGCAATTGGAAGAAGTTCTCTTTTTCCAATTGAATTTACGTAGTATTTTGGTTTAAATGAAAAGTCGTGATTATATAAATATGATTTATACGGACTATTAAATCTTAATTTAAAGCCATTATATTCAAAAATTAGAGGCTTATTCAAAGATTTAGAATCTACAATCATGTTATATGGAAATGTAAAAAAATGAGCAAATCTAAACATATGTGCTTTAAGTATTTTGTACCTAATTACTTATTGCGTTCACTCGTTACAAGTAATTAGGGGTTAAATTAAGTTTTGTCTTTCGGTTGTCGCAACACTCGCAAATCCAAAACTATTTTAAAATTATGCCAAATGCCCAAATCAATTGTAGCAATTGTTATCAGTAGGCATTTGGTTAATTTTTTTCGATCTATTTGTTGTGATAATTAAAACACCTGCTTCTCCAAATTTCCCAAATATATTTATACCTTTTTGTTTGTCAATCGCCACAATCTTTTCAATTTCTGCTTTTGATAATAGTGATTTTTGACTTTCTAAATCTTGAAATCGAAATGGTTTTCAGTCAATTAGAACTATTGGTTTATCAGTAATTAAACTTTTTATTACCATTTTTGAAATTGAATCTGATAGAAACAGTTTGTCATTTCCCTCGTCAACGAATTCGTATCTATTCTGCGAATAAATTGAGAAAGTTAAAAGAAGAAAAACTGTTGAGATTATTTTTTTCATATTTTTATTTGTGTATGTTTTCGGTTTATGCTTACTGCTAACTTGCATAACAGCTGTAAAATAGCTCACATACACCCACAATCGCATGGATTGTCGCTATCTTATCTCATATTACATTATCTCAAATATACAACTTATTCTTACAAAATTACAATTGCTATTTTAGAAACAAAAATGTTCTCCATAGCCCTGCTAAAAATGAAAATCCCGAGCCCTTGCGAAGCTAAAGGGCGAGGATTGTAATGAACAGCAGGACGAAAAGTGATTGGGAACACAAATCCTGCTGCTCCTAAAAATAAAATCCAAAAAAAAAGGAAACCCAACTGCTGTTGAATTTCCTTTTTTTAACTCTTGTTTGTTACTACTTGTTAGGTTGCGGCGTCATCCTCAAATAATATTTTATTTTTTGAAATCCCTTTGGGAATTTTGCTGGAATATCCTCGTCTTTTATACTTGGAGAAATCACAACATCTTGCCCCTCTTTCCAGTTTGCTGGAGTGGCTACGCTATAATTTGCCGTTAATTGCAAACTGTCAATAACTCGAAGGATTTCATCAAAGTTCCTTCCCGTTGAGGCAGGATACGTAAGTATCAATTTTACTTTTTTATCAGGTCCTATTATAAAAACGGAACGAACGGTCAAGGTTTCATTAGCGTTTGGATGAATCATATCATACAAATCAGACACTTTTTTACTTTCATCAGCTATGATAGGGTACTGTAAAGTAACATTTTGAACTTCTTCAATATCTTTTATCCATTCAAAGTGAGATTCAACTCCATCAACGCTTAGTGCTATTACCTTTGTGTTGCGTTTAACAAATTCCGGATAATAATTCGCAACCGTTCCTAACTCTGTAGTACAAACTGGTGTAAAATCACCAGGATGTGAAAATAAAACGCCCCATGAATCTCCTAACCATTCATGAAAATGTATGTTACCTAATGTTGTTACTGCTTCAAAATCTGGAGCTATGTCTCCTAATCGCAATGTTGCCATGATTTTAGTTTTTAAATTTATCTAAAATTAACTAAAAAATCATGGATTGAGCCATGACTTTTCATAAATAAAACCAAATTTAACTCGGAATTATATTCTTTTTAATGTTGGGTAAAAAATACGTAAATACACAAATTAAAGGGAGATAGGAGCTTATTTGATACACATATTCAATACTGGTTTGATCTGCCAAATAACCCAAAAAAGCAGACCCCAAGCCACCCATTCCAAAAGCAAATCCAAAAAACAAGCCCGAAATCATTCCTACTTTTCCTGGCATTAATTCTTGGGCAAAAACTAGAATTGCTGAAAAAGCCGAAGCAATAACAACTCCAATAATGACCGACAAAATACCAGTCCAAAACAAATCAGCATACGGCAAAAGCAAAGTAAAGGGAGCTGCACCTAAGATAGAAAGCCAAATAATATATTTCCTTCCAAAACGATCTCCCAAAGGACCTCCAATCAAAGTTCCAGCTGCCACTGAAGACAGAAACAGAAATAAATGAAACTGGGAGTCCTGAATAGAAAGTCCAAACTTATGCATCAAATAAAAAGTAAAATAACTTGACATACTAGTCATATAAAAGAACTTAGAAAATATCAGCAACAACAAAATTCCGATGGAAATTTTGATTTTTCTTTTGGATAGTGGAACAAACTCTTCTTCAGTCACTATTTTTTTTGACGCTCGTACTGATAAATGATTTTGGTACCATACGGCAATCTTAGCTAACACCCAGATTCCTAAGCAACCCGCGATGACAAACCAGATGATATAAAACTGTCCGTACGGAGCTACGATAACTGCTACCAGAAGTGGACCAATTGCACTTCCTGTATTCCCTCCCAGTTGGAAAATAGACTGTGCCAAACCTCTTTTCCCGCCAGAACCTAAAAAGGCGACCCTAGAGGCTTCTGGGTGAAATATAGATGATCCCACTCCTACTAATGAAACTGCTGCCAGAATCATCCAGAAATGCGTTGCAAACGACAATAAAGTCAAGCCAGATATCGTAAAAAGCATCCCAATTACTAAGGAATAGGGTTTTGGTTTTTTATCGGTATAAAAGCCTATAAAAGGTTGTAATAAAGAAGCTGTAAGTTGGTAAACAAAAGTAATCAGCCCAATTTGAGTAAAATTAAGATTAAAATTCTCTTTTAATATGGGATAACTAGACGGAATAACGGACTGCATTAAGTCATTCAGTAGATGAGCAAACGCAATGGAGAATAAAATCGAATATACCGTTTTTTGGGCTAAAGCTGGGTTGGATACTATTTTTTCTGTATTGGAAAGAGTTTGCATAATCTAAGTATAAAAAGAGAGCTTAATTCGTTTAAATAAAATTCAAAACAAAATACCAAAAAGCCAATGTGATAAATGAAAGAGGGATTCCAAAACCAATCATCATACTGCTCAATCGAGGTTTTAAACCGTGCGTAGAAGCTAATATACTGGCCGTTATCATAGGCGCCATAGCCGATTCCATGATAGCGACTTCAATCATTTCAGAATTTTGTCTCAGGATAACGACGTACAGCAAATAAATAAGGGCAGGAGTCATCATTAATTTAAAAAAAAGTCCCAAACCCAAAAATTTCCAATGCTGACTGCGACTCTCAAAACGCAACTGCAAACCTACAGAAACTAATGCTAATGGAGTCACTCCACTTCCTACTTTCTGCAAAATAAACTGAATCCAATCCTGAAAATCAAAACCAAACACATTTAACAAACAAGCTAGAATGAATGTAATAAATGGTGGGAAAATAAGGATTTTTTTTAAAATTTGCCCGCCATTCTGTTCTCCTCGCGAGTACAGAGTCGCCACAAGAATACCTAAGGTAGAAAGCACCACAAAAGTACCTGGCTGATCTACTAAAATAGCCGTTTTCATCCCTTCCGCTCCATATAATGCCTGTATTATTGGAAAACCTAAAAAAGAAGTATTTCCTAGTCCAGCAGTTAAGATTAAACAACCAGTAAGCTTCTTTGACCAATTAAACTTTTTCCCTAGAAAACGAAAAAACACAAATGAAAACACGAACGCTATCCATGCCACACCGATAGGGAATAATAATCGATTATCCCAATGAATTTTCGGAATATAATAAAGTGCTAAAGCAGGAAGACAAATGTAAATTACGATCTTGTTTAACAGCTTATAAATAGTACTTGGAAACCATTTTACACGTTGGAAAAAAAGACCCAGAAACAAATAAAAGAAAATCAGGATAAAGTTGATCATAGTGAAACAAATATATCCACTAAATTTGTAGTATCAGGCATCATAAAGATAAATCTCTTGAATAAAAAACATTTAATATTAAGGACTCATTTCTGCGTTTAACTCAGCTAATTTATTCCCACAAAACACGAATTAATAGCAATAATTCATCTTTAAGTGGTAATTTTACTAAAATGATTTAAACTTTGGAAAAAGATAAAAAGAAACATTCTGCTCTAGAAGAAAAAGCTGGAATTGAACGGCCAGAAATATTCAGCCCGTCGGCTGTAAAAAAGATTCAGAAATTTAGACAAGTGCAACCATCCGCCGAGGAATTGGTTAGCGGTATCTTATCCGATAGCATAACTTCGCTAAGTCGAGCTATTACTTTAATTGAGAGTACTAATCCTGATCATTTAAATAGAGCTAATGAAGTGATAAAAGCCTGTTTACCGTATGCAAATAAATCCGTCAGAATAGGAATCACCGGTGTTCCTGGTGTGGGCAAAAGTACTTTTATAGAAGCTTTCGGGAAACACTTAACTGGACAGGGGAAAAAAGTGGCCGTTCTGGCCGTTGACCCCAGCAGTACGATTTCTCATGGAAGCATCCTTGGTGACAAAACCCGTATGGAAGAATTAGTAAAAGACAAAAACGCCTTTATCCGCCCATCAGCTTCTGGAGCAACATTAGGTGGTGTGGCGAGAAAAACACGAGAATCAATCAGCCTATGTGAAGCTTGTGGTTTTGACACTATTATAATTGAAACCGTTGGTGTAGGCCAAAGCGAAACTGCCGTTCACAGCATGGTAGATTTCTTTCTATTGTTAAAAATTACGGGGGCAGGAGATGAGCTTCAAGGCATTAAACGTGGGATTATGGAAATGGCAGATACCATCGTCATTAACAAAGCAGATGGAGATAACATCCGAAAAGCAGAGTTAGCAAAAAGTGAATTCAAAAGAGCATTGCATCTTTTCCCAGCTAAAAAGTCAGGCTGGATACCAACAACTTCAAGCTGTAGTGCTATTACACAAGATGGAATCCCTGCAGTTTGGCAAACAATCGAAGAGTTTTTGGAACTTACCAAAGGCAACGACTATTTCTATAAAAAACGCTTAGAGCAAAATGAGTATTGGTTGATGGAAACCATTAATGAACAAATTAAACAACATTTTTATAACGCTCCTCAAATTCAAGAATTACTTGACTCCACTAAAAAAGCGGTGCAAAATGATGAAATTTCACCATTCGCAGCCGCTCAGTTATTATTAAAAAAATATTTCGGGAAGGAAAAATAATTCCCATTTCCTCAATTTATTCCTCGTAAAGTTTTACCTCTCTATCATAAAATTCGTTCGCTAGGACGACGAGTCCTTCCATTTCGGCATTTAATTCTGTTTCATCAAGATCTTCGGCTTCTTCAATAAACTCCACCTCATCATCTTTAAGATTAATTATGAATCTTGGATAATCTAGGTGTATTACAAAGATGTCTTCAGGGAAATCAGTATTGTCACCTAGTAAAAACTTGGGTAATTCCATTTGTAATTTTTATTTAACGTTTCTTTTGTATCACTGGAACATAGACCCAACGATTAGGCAAATAACCGAATAAAGTATGAAAAAATCTATTTATCCGAAAGAATTATTGATCCGTCGTCTTGACCGTTCATAAAAATGATTTTGGTATTAGCTGACGCAGCTAATTCTTTTTGTGCTTTAATCGTTTCGTAACGCAGTTGCTTGTTTGTCAGTCCACTAGAGATTATTCTTTGGTAGTCAGCAATACCTTGCGCTTCCACTCTTTTACGTTCTGCCTCTTGTTTTTCTTTTTGTAAAACAAAAACCATTTTTTGAGCATCTTGTTCGGCATTAATTTTACTCTCAATTGTCTTTTTAACCGAAGTTGGAAGATTAATGTTTCTAATCAACAAAGACTCAAGCACCAGACCTCTAGTTTTAAAATCGGCTTCAATACTCTTAAATATCCCGTCCTGGAATTCATTCCTTTTCGTTGAGTACAAAGCGACAGCATCATAAAAAACAGCGTTGTCACGAATTCGTGTTCTTGTAACAGGACGAACAATTTTATCAACATAATTCACTCCAATTTCTTTAAAAATTGTTGGAGCATCTACAGCAGATACACGATACAAAACAGTCAAGTCAATTACCACTTCAAGTCCGTCATTAGATAATACTCTGATAGCATCATCCCCTTGCTGATTTCCTTCAGTTGGCGCGGAAGACATGGTATAATTTTGAGTTTGAATATCAAAATTTGTCACCTCCAAAAGAGGGTTGATAATATGCAATCCAGGATCTAGCACATCCGGCTCAACATTTCCGTATAAGGATTTAACTCCAACAGTTCCAGCATCTATCTGTTGAAATGCTGACGTAAAGACGCCCAATAGAATCAATAAAATTCCGATAATTCTCGCTAAACTGGAGAATTTAGAAAATGGATTTTGGTCTTGTTTTAATGTAAAGCTCATAATCAATAAGATTACGCCAATAATAATAAGTAATATCATCTTTTTTATTTTAGAATGTTTTGGTCTGTCAAGTGAACAGAAAAACAAATTAGAAATTAAAATATGAGGACAAATTCATTTTGTGGTTTTTCCTACGAGTAACCTTTTTGTCAGTCTCACAAAGCGAAGGTACAAAAATAAAGCCGCAATAGATAATCCTGCAAGAAGACCTATCCAAATTCCCACCCCTTTTAGCTCAGTATAAAGACCTAAATAAATTGATATTGGAAATCCAACCACCCAATATGCAACAAAAGTGATGTACATTGGGATTTTCACATCTTGGATTCCTCTTAACGCACCCAAGAAAACTACCTGTATTCCGTCTGAAATTTGAAAAACTGCCGCGACTAATAATAGTTGTCCCGCAATGGCAATGACTTCAGTATTTTTGGCTAAATCGTCAACATTATTCATGTCAACAAAGAAAGCGGGCAACTGCGTATGAAACAGAACAAATATCAGAGCGAAAATAGATTCTACTATAATCACCAATAGAAATATAGAAAAAGCAACGACGCGAAGTTGCTTATAATCACCTAACCCTTTTTGGTTACCAACCCGAATAGTAGCAGCTACGCTTAAGCCCATAGCGAACATAAACGTAAAAGTGGCTAAACTTAATGCAATTTGATTTGCAGCCTGATTGATTATTCCTAAGACACCTGAAAGCCAAACTGCTCCAGTAAACAAACCCACTTCAAAAAACATTTGCATGGCAGAAGGCGCTCCTAATCGGATAATTGTAATATTGACGTTTCTTTTGATATTTTTTAGAGAAAACTTCTCGAAAAACGGATGGAACTTTTCCTTTTTTTGCATCATATAATGCATATAACCAAGCATTACGAAACGCGATGCTATCGTTCCTATCCCTGCACCGACAATACCCAACTCCGGAAAAACCCAAATACCATAAATAAATAAATAATTCAAAACAACATTTACTATATTCCCTAAAATAGTTGCCCACATAGAATACTTGGTCTCACTCATCCCATCCGCAAATTGTTTATATCCTTGGAAAATTATCAATGGAATCAGAGAAAAAGCCACAATATCTAAATAAGGTTTAGCTAACTCCACTACATTGTCAGGTTGCCCCATTAAACCAATTAACGGCTTTGAAAAGAAGATTAATCCAAAAAGGAATACTCCTAAAATCGTGCATAAATACAATCCGTGGTGAAAAACACTTCGTCCTTCTTCAATGCCTTTTTTTCCATCCGCTTCAGCTGCCAGTGGCGTAATTGCAGTTGAAAACCCAATTCCTAATGACATCGCTATAAAAACAAAGCTGTTTCCAAGAGAAACGGCCGCTAATTCCGTAGGGCCTAATTTACCTACCATGACATTATCTACGATTCCAACAATAGTATGCCCTAGCATTCCAGCAATTATAGGGTAGGCCAATCTTAAATTATACGAAAACTCTTTTGTGTAAGTAGATAAATTCAATTTCAGGTTTTTGATGGCAAATATAATTAGAACCATTTTAATGTTCCTGCAATATTGAATTAATATGTAATACTATTTTAAGACAGGTTTTCCATTGTCCAATATTATGTAACAAAATCAAATAAATCTATAACTTATCAGCATATACATTTGGAACTATCAATTTTATTGCATTTAAATATCTTGAATAACTCAATTACATAAGACCTTTAAATCACTTTTCCTTCTTCAATACATCTTTATAATTTTCAATATTGGCCTTTATATCGTCTTCTAATTCTGGCAGCTTGATATCGGTATATTTTTGCATTTCTTCCAAGATAATCTTGGCGACAATATAACGACTCATCTCCTTATCTTCTCACGGAGGAATACACCAGGGAGCATATTCTGTAGCTCTTTTGTTAATTGCTTCCCCATAATAGTGCATGTAATCATCCCAAGGTAACCTTTCCTTTAAATCGCCAGTAAAGGATTTCCAATTGTGTTTTTCATCCTCAAGTCCTCATACCAATCGTTCTCTTTGCTCCTCCTTGCTAATATGCAAGAAAAATTTAAGTACGATGATTCCGTTTTAGCTAATTTGTCACTCAAAATTCCTGACTTACTCCATGCGCTTTTCCCAAAATTCGGGCGTTATATCTTTCCCTTTTTCTATTCCAGGAAAATTCTCATTCATAATATATTCTGTACGCACTCGGGTAACCAAAACATTTTCATAATATGTTCTATTAAAAACGCCAAACTTCCCTTTTTCCGGCAGCGCTAGCTAATAACGCCACAAATAGTCATGTTCCAACTCTGTCGAGTTAGGCGTTTTGAAACTATGTACCACCACTACTCGAGAATTGAATTCATTAAAGACTTCTCTTATCAAAAATATCTTTTCCAGCCTTATCCATCCCCTGCAAACATTGCAGTACAGCATACCCATTATGCGCATATATGATTTCTTAAAATGCACTCAATCTTTCCCTGACGTTGCCTATCTTATCTTCTTTTTTATCATCGCTTGCGCCAATTTTTTGATTACAAGGCAACCCAAACAGTTTTATGCAGTCGGCAAATGTAAAACCATTGGGGTCAATTGACTTCGTAAAAAATATTTTAGATTCCGCAAACTCACATATAATAAATAATTGAATCAATCCTGATGAGTTTCAGGAGCTACTTCTAAGCATTTGTTTCTAATAAAATCCGCACAGCTCCAGTTACAACTGAGATACATAAAACAAACTTCTTAGCAACACTGTAATTACGATAACATTATGTTTTTTTTCACATATTGATATCTATTAAAAAAATGGAATGGTTTAGCTTTGTCAATAATATACAAACTTGCAAACACATGAATAATCTAAAAAATAAAAATGCGCTGATTACGGGTGCCGGAAAAGGAATTGGAAAAGCTATTGCTTTAGCCCTAGCCAAAGAAGGCGTAAACGTGATATTGGTCGCTAGAACGCAGGCGGAGATAGATAATGTAGCCGCAAAAGCCCGTTCTTTGAGAGTGAAAGCATTAGCAGTCACAGCTGATGTTGCTGACATCAACTCGGTAAACGCAGCCGTTGAAGCGGCATTAACCGAATTTGGAACAATCGACATTTTAATCAACAATGCTGGTATTGCTGCTTTCGGAAAATTCCTAGAACTAGAACCTGCAGCTTGGGAGCGTATCATCCAAGTAAACTTAATGGGAACCTATTATATGACACGTGCCGTTTTGCCAAACATGATTGAAAGACAGGTAGGAGACATCATCAATATTTCTTCAACAGCGGGATTAAGCGGTAACGCTTTGACGAGCGCCTATAGTGCTTCCAAGTTTGCGGTTATGGGGTTAACTGAATCCTTGATGCAGGAAGTTCGCAAACACAACATTCGTGTGACTGCATTAACTCCTAGCACTGTTGCCACAGAAATGGCCAAAGATTTGAAACTGACCGACGGCGATCCTGAGAAAGTTATGCAGGCAGAAGATATGGCCGAATTAATTATTGCACAGTTAAAACTAAACCGACGCGTTTTTATAAAGAGCAGTAGCATCTGGTCAACGAACCCCTAAGAATAGTCAAAGGGCGAAAGTCTTAAAGTTGAACGGCCAATCTTAACTAATAAAAACCATTAAGGGATTAGTTCATTAAGTATTAGGCTTCATTTTCTTAATCCCTTAATGGTTTAAAAAATATATGTAGAACAAGTATTAAAACTTAGTTTACCAATGATTAAAAAAAATAAAGCTTTAATGTTTAAAAACTAAACTAAAGCAGAAACGAAGTCCATTCGCACGCTTCCGTCATCATCAATTTTTGTCAGATTGATTACGTGTAAAGTATTCACCAATTCCGGGTTCCAAGGCGTTTTTACTTTTACATAGTTTTCAGTAAAGCCATGTATATAGCCTTCTTTATTTTCGCTTTCAAACAGTACTGTTCTATTGTTTCCCAACTGACTTTCATAAAAAGCACGGCGTTTCTTGACAGACAGTCCACGCATCATCTTACTGCGTTTTGAACGAACATTAGAAGGAACAACTCCAGGCATATCGGCAGCTTCAGTATTATCGCGTTCTGAATAGGTAAAAACATGCAAGTACGAGATATCCATATTATTCAGGTAATGGTAGGTCTCTAAAAAATGTTCATCTGTTTCTCCTGGAAAACCTACAATGACATCTACTCCAATACAGGCATGTGGCATCACCTCCCTAATTTTGTTAACCCGTTCGGTATATATTTCGCGCTGGTAACGACGCTTCATTAATTTCAAAATTTCATTACTTCCAGATTGTAATGGGATATGGAAATGCGGCACAAAAGTCCTGCTTTTAGAAACAAATTCTATGGTTTCATTTTTTAATAAATTGGGTTCAATAGATGAGATTCGCAATCTTTCGATTCCTTCCACCTTATCTAATTCTTGTACCAATTCCAAGAACGTATGTTCGTGTTTCTTGTTTCCAAACTCCCCTTTTCCGTAATCTCCAATATTCACGCCCGTCAAAACAATTTCTTTGATGTCTTGAGCAGAGATGTCTTTTGCATTTTTCAACACATTTTCCAATTCATCACTTCGTGAAATCCCCCTTGCTAGTGGAATAGTACAATAGGTACATTTGTAATCGCAACCATCCTGTACTTTCAGGAAAGCACGCGTTCTGTCACCAATTGAATAGCTTCCAACATAGAAATCAGCTTCTGAGATTTCACACGAATGGACCTCACCCATATCATTTTTACTCAAATCATTGATATAATCAAGGATTTTAAACTTTTCCGTGGCACCAAGAACTAGGTCTACGCCGTCAACAGACGCTAGCTCTTCCGGTTTCAATTGGGCATAGCAACCCACTGCGGCAACAAAAGCTTTATCATTTAGTTTCATTGCTTTCTTTACGACCTGCTTAAACTGCTTATCTGCGTTCTCCGTTACCGAACAAGTATTGATAACATACATGTCGGCGACTTCTTCAAAATCAACACGATCAAAACCTTCATCCTGAAAGTTTCGAGCAATTGTTGATGTTTCTGAAAAATTTAGTTTGCATCCAAGCGTATAAAAGGCAACTTTTTTTCTGTTTTCCATAGGGATAAACTACGTTTTAAGTAGTAACTTATTATATTTACATCTTTGTAAAAAGAGTTTGCAAATTTACGTACAATATTCTTCAAAATGAAATCAATAATCTCTTATATATCAGTATTTTGTATTGTATTAATATTTGAATCTTGCGGAAAAGAGAGTACAGAAAACAAAGACCATCTTGTTTTTAGATACAACGAAAGCTCTAATATCACCTCTCTGGACCCTGCTTTTTCCAAAGTGCAGTCTAATATTTGGGCTTGCAATCATATTTTCAACGGCTTGCTCCAACTGGATGACAGCCTGCGCATAAAGCCTGACATTGCAAAGTCTTGGACCATTGGCCCCGATGCAAAAACCTATACGTTTACCTTGCGTAATGATGTCTTTTTCCAAAAACATATTCTATTTGGCAAGGACAGTACCCGAATCGTCAAAGCCCAAGATTTCGAATACAGCTTAGGCCGTCTGCTGGATGAAAAAGTAGCCTCGCCTGGAGGATGGTTATTGCAAAATGTAGAAAGTTTCAAAGCGCAAAACGACAGTGTTTTTGAGATAAAACTAATCAAACCATTCCCTGCTTTCCTTGGTTTAATGACTATGAAATATGCCTCAGTGGTACCGAAAGAAATTGCAGAGCATTACGGAAGTGATTTTCGTTCACATCCAATAGGCACTGGACCTTTCCAATTTAAATTATGGGAAGAAAACGTAAAATTAGTTTTGCGGAAAAACCCGCTGTATTATGAAAAAGACGAAAAAGGAAATCGTTTGCCTTACCTTGAAGCTGTCGCAATTACTTTTTTACCCGATAAACAAAGTGGTTTTCTACAATTCATACAAGGGAAATTAGATTTCACTTCAGGACTAGACCCTTCCTATAAAGATGAAATTCTTACCCAAACAGGAGAACTACAGCCTAATTACTTGAATGACGTAAACTTGATAACGGGGCCATATCTCAATACTGAATATTTGGGTTTTCGAATGGACGGCAACAATAAAGCAGTAATGGACATACGTATCCGTAAAGCGATGAATTATGGCTTTGACCGTCAAAAGTTAGTCACTTATTTGCGAAATAACATGGGTACACCAGCCGTAAACGGAATGATACCGATGGGCTTGCCTAGTTTCAACAATGCAAAAGGCTATGATTATGATATCGAAAAAGCAAAAGAATTAGTTAACGACTACAAAAAGACGACAGGAGACAAGAACCCTCTAATTCAGTTGAGTACAAATGCTTCATATGTAGATATTGGAGAGTTTCTGCAACGGGAATGGCAAAAAATAGGTTTGGATGTACAAGTCGACATTAGCCCGCCTTCTACTTTGCGATCAGCGATTTCTACCGGTAAAGTTTCCTTTTTCAGGGCGAGCTGGATTGCCGACTATCCTGATGCGGAGAATTACTTATCCCTATTTTACAGTGAAAATTTCTCGCCTAACGGACCGAATTACACCCACTTTAACAATGACGAATTCGACAACTTATACGAACAGGCCTTCAAAGAAACTGATGACAAAAAGCGTTATGTTTTGTATCAAAAAATGGATAAAATTATCATAGACGAAGCGCCTGTAATTCCTTTGTTTTATGACAAAGTCGCCCGTTTTACTAGAAAAAACGTGACTGGTCTGGGTATGAACCCCTTGAATTTATTAAGTTTGAAAAAGGTAAAAAAGAATTAATTCAGAATAAATCTTCTTACTACCTCAGCAACTCCATGATTATTGTTTGAAGCAACAATAACGTCCCCTTTATGACGAAGTTCTGGATCTACATTATCGACCCAAACGCCCAGTCCAGCATATTCGATCATCGTCAGGTCATTCCCTGCGTTACCCACGGCTATGATTTCACTTTGAAGGATATTTAGTTTTTCTGCTAATAATTTGATGCTTGCTCCTTTGTCTATTCCGTTTTGTGCAACTTCAAGGAAAAAAGGTTTTGACATACTTACACTTAAGTGAGGCATCACTTTTTTGAGGTCTTTTTCTACTTCTTTCAAATAGTTTGGTTCTTCAAGCAAAATACATTTTACTGCAGACGTTTGAACAGCAGCTTTAAAATCTAAGACTTTATTGTGTTCCAATCCCGAAATACTTAGCTCAATATCTATATATTCAGAACTCGTTTCACTCACCACTTTACCGTCTAAATAAGTAATGATATGAGTTTTGCTTTTTAGACTGTATTCATATAATTCATGTATTTGTTCTTGCGTCAAGGTTTGTTCAAACAGGATTTTATCCTCTTTCAAATCAGTAATGACTGCACCATTATACGAAATCATATAGGAATCCATCTTCAACTCTTTAGCATAAGATGTCATGGCCGGTGTTGGCCTGCCGGATGCCAAAATTACATATATTCCCTTTTCTTGTGCTTTTGAAAGCATCTCTTTATTCTCTTCTGATATCTTATGGTCATCCGTCAACAAGGTGTCATCCATGTCAATGACCAGCATTTTGTATTTCATATCTTCTTTTTAAATTATAATTCGAATCTAGTTAAAAAAAGAAAACCTTAACACCAAAAAAGCATTAAGGTTTCTATATTTAGAGTGAGATATGCGTATTAAATACTCAGTCTGAATTCTTCAATAACGGGACTAACCTTACCATACTCTGTCTCTTGAACAAATAGCTCCACAGCCGATCCCGAACTTCCAAAACCGGCCAATCGTGCCGATTGTATATTATCTTTCTTCACTACGGCTATACCTATAGCTTCTATTTTATCTTTTAAAGCCAATGCTAAAATTTCGCTTCCCGAAAACACTTTCATTAATCCCATAGTATTTTATTTTAAGTTATTTTTCATCCTCTTCCTTTTCATCCTCTTCCTCTATTTCAAACAGGAAAGGCTCTACCAACATCTTCTCGGCAAGCGTATCTATTCTGTCTGTCAACTGTTCTGAAAATATAATGCGCTGCGTTTTATTGATACTGTTCGAAATACGCATAATTTTTGTTTCATGACGCAATCGCAAAATTGGATCTGCATCGTCAAGAATAAACATTTTAAGTCTGTTCACATTAAAACCAGCCATGGTAAACATCTCGCTCAACTTGTTAGGGGTTCCAATCAAGACGTCGATTCCGCCCGAAATAAAATTTTTATCGTATTCCATGTCCCCTTTATCATGCACTCCATAAACGGTCATATTCGTATATCGTCCATACTTTTTAAAAAGTTCTTCCATCTCCAACACCTTAGCTTTATCTTCGACAATAATCAAAGCGCGCGGAGATTGCTCTCCTTCACAAACCAACTGCTGAATAACGTTGATTACTATAGTTGTCGTTTTTCCATTCCCTTTTGGCGCAATGATAATGCAGTCTGCTCCACTTTTTAAGGTCGAAAAAGTTTCCTTTTGCATTGTATTGGCTTCCGTTAAACCGTTTTCAATTAATGCTTCTTGTAACTTTTCGTTTAATTTTTTTAATTTCATTTTAATTGTTTTTACACTCAGATTCGCAAAGAAAAAAAAGTTTCACAAAGGGTTTCTTTAAAACTTACTTTGTGCTTCTCTGAGAGATCTTTGTGCCTCTTCGTGAAAGATTTCTTTTATTTGGATGCAAACAACTTTACATCATTTTCGGAAATTTCATTTCCTCCAAGGATAATTAGACGTTCCACCACATTTCGTAATTCACGTATGTTTCCTGTCCAATCATATTCCTGCAATAATTTGACGGCATTTTTAGAAAATTTCTTTTTTATATTCCCTTGCTCTGAAGCAATTTTATCTGTAAAATGGGAAATTAAAAGCGGAATATCACCTCGCCGTTCATTTAACGAAGGAACCTTGATCAATATAACGGCCAAACGATGGTACAAATCCTCGCGAAAACGTCCTTCGGCGATCTCCGTTTTTAAATCTTTATTGGTGGCCGCAACCACGCGAACATCTACTTTTATGTCTTTATCTGCCCCTACTCTGCTGATCATGTTTTCTTGTAACACACGCAAAACTTTGGCTTGAGCCGAAAGACTCATGTCTCCAATTTCATCCAAAAAAATGGTCCCTTTATCCGCAGCTTCAAATTTACCCGCTCGATCCTTCACCGCAGAAGTAAATGCTCCTTTAACGTGACCAAACAATTCACTTTCTATCAATTCACTTGGAATTGCAGCACAATTCACTTCAATTAACGGAAAATTGGCTCGTTCGCTTCTTTCATGCAGCTGATGCGCCACCAATTCTTTTCCGGTTCCATTAGGGCCTGTTATCAGAACTCTAGCTTCAGTTTGGGACACCTTGTCGATCATCACTTTGATGTGATTGATTGCTTCACTGTCCCCTATCATCTCGTAGTTTTTACTTACTTTTTTCTTTAAAATCTTATTTTCTGAAATAAGTTGCTTTTTGTCTAACGCGTTTCTTACCGTATTCAACAAACGGTTTAAATCTGGTGGTTTCGAAATATAATCAAAAGCTCCCATGCGCATCGTATTGATGGCCGTTTCCATATCCCCGTGACCGGAAATCATAACAATAGGGATTTCGGGTTTTATTTTTTTTACTGCTTCAAGCAATTCAACGCCATCCATTTTTGGCATTTTTATATCACACAAAACTAAGTCGTAATCGTTATTTTTTATTTTTTCATAACCTTCAACACCATCTTCTGCATCTTCTACCTGATAGGTCTCATTCTCTTCAGAAAGTATTTTAGAAAGTACTCTTCGAATAGCAGCTTCGTCTTCTATAATTAATATTTTTGGCATCTGCATTTTATGTTTAATCGTTAATGTGACCGTCTGCAGTTTTCTGATTGCAAGTAGACGGTATCTAGTTCTTTAGCCCTTACGGACCCGATATCCTCGAAGCGAAGAGAAGAGATAAAGGGGAGAGCAGCTAAAGTCCTTACAAACAAAAACCAAGCCAGTCGCTCCAAATTATTTTTACACGAACAACATATTAATACTTAAGCCACTTATACAACTCTTTCCATGTGGGCTTTTTTCCGTACATCAATATTCCAACACGATATATTTTAGCGGCAAACCAAACCACCGAAAAGAAGGTCGCAAACAGCAAAGTGACCGATATCGCAATTTGCCACAAAGGTACGCCAAATGGAATTCGCATCAGCATAACTATGGGTGACGTAAGCGGAATCATTGAAAAAACTACTGCTAAAGTACCATTTGGGTCATTCATTACGCTAAAAAAACCAACATAAACGCTCAAAACCAATGGCATAATAATAGGTAATAGAAACTGCTGCGAGTCCGTTTGATTATCAACAGCGGCACCAATTGCAGCGTAAAAAGAACTGTAAAGAAAGTAGCCTCCTATAAAATAAACAACGAAACCTATAAGAATGCTTGCTATAGGCAAGTTCCACAACTCTTTTATATACATCTGGGCCGTACCAGCAAATTCGTGCTGCGCTTGCGCCATCAATTCCGGTGGAACTTTAGCAGTTGGACCTACATTTACACCAAAAAACACCGAAGCAGCAAACATCAAGGAAAGCCCTATCACTGCCCATATAAAGAACTGCAAAATTCCTGCTAACGATGTTCCGATGATTTTACCAATCATCAGTTGAAATGGTTTTACCGAAGAAATAATTATTTCGATAATTCGATTTGTTTTTTCTTCAATCACAGAACGCATCACCATGTTTCCGTAGATAATGATGAACATCATGATCAAATAACCAAATCCACCACCAATGGCTATTTTAATTTCGTTGAGACCTTTTACAGTTTGCTCCCCTGTAGCTTTGGCAAGACTTATGCTTACCTTAGATTGGGCGGTTTTAATTGCCCCCGTATCCAGTTTTGCTGCTTCAAGATTAATATCTGTAATTTTATTGGCAACGATGTCCTGAACGTTTTCAATAAATGAAATGCTAGGACTATCATTAGAGACAAACTGGATCTTACTTTCCAGATCCGCAACATTGGTCGTATTAGGAATCAACAGCAATCCCTCGTAACTTTCATTAGTAATACTATCCTTAAGAAACTGTGCGTCAATCAATGATAAATCAATATATTTATATTCGCTTTTATCACTATTTTTAGCAACAAACTCTTCGACAAACAAACTTGATTCATCATGAATTGCGATGCGCTTCGTATCCGCTTTCATAGAACTTAAATATCCAACAAACGCAGCAATTCCAACAAAAAGCAACGGACTTAAAAAGGTCATAACGATAAAGGATTTATTGCGCACTTTGGCAATAAATTCTCTTTTTATGATTAGTGAAATAATACTCATAGGAGTTCTAAATTATATTTTACTTTTCGCTCACGGTTTTGATAAAAATATCGTTTACGCTTGGTATTTTTTCGACAAAGTGGGTTACTAATCCGCGTTGTGTCAAGACACTCAGTAATTCATTAGGCGTTGCATTCCCTAATTGGATTTCGAGTTTCAATTCGTTCCCAAGTGATTTGAAATTCGCGGGAACAACAGTAAATTTTTGCGTAATATCATACATAAGCTCTTTCACATTATCGGATATAATCCCAACTTCAAAGCTGTTTGTTTTGAACTGTCTTTTAACATCATCCAACTTCCCCTCTATCAGTTTATTCGATTTATGAATTAAAGCAATATGATCACATAATTCTTCTACGCTTTCCATACGATGCGTGGAAAAAATTATGGTAGCCCCTTCCTCTCTCAAAGCTAGAATTTCATCTTTAATGATGTTAGCGTTCACAGGATCGAAACCAGAAAAAGGCTCGTCAAAAATCAACAATTTGGGTTTGTGCAGCACACAGACGACAAATTGTATCTTCTGGGCCATTCCTTTAGATAATTCCTGTATTTTCTTGTTCCACCAACCTTGTATTTCTAATTTTTCAAACCAATAGTTTAATTGTTTTATTGCTTCAGCTTTTGATAAACCTTTCATTTGAGCCAAATACAAACATTGCTCTCCCACTTTCATGCTAGTATACAAACCTCTTTCCTCTGGAAGATAACCAATGTACTGAACGTGCTTGGACTGCAATTTTTCGCCGTCGAGAATAATTTCGCCGCTATCGGGTAAGGTTATTTGATTTATTATTCTGATCAGTGATGTTTTACCGGCTCCATTTGGACCCAAAAGACCATAAATACTGCCCTTAGGCACGGTTAACGAAATTTCATTAAGCGCCACGTAATCGCCATATTGCTTCACGACTTTATTGACTTCAAGTAGGGTACTCATGCTGAATTTTGAATTTGTGTAAAAGTAAATAATTAGTATCGAAATAGATATAATTGTTACATAAAAAAACCCAGACTTGTTTTCACAAGGCTGGGAAACTAATTTTTAAATTTTAAGGTTTTTTAAAATTACGCGAACATATCTTTCACTTTTTCAAAAAATGATTTATCTGATTTTTCAGGGTTTGGGATAAAATTTTCATCAGTCAAATTCTTCTCGAAAAACTCTTTCTGATCCTTGTTTAAGGTTTTTGGAGTCCAGACATTAACATGTATCAACAAATCACCATTACCGTAACCGTTAATACTTGGAATTCCTTTTCCTTTTAATCTCAGGATTTTACCAGATTGAATTCCCTCTTCAAGTTTAATTCTCACTTTCCCGTTTATGGCTTCGATATCTTTTGATATTCCAAGAACCGCTTCGGAAAAACTGATATATAAATCATAGTGCAAATTCTCTCCTTCACGTTTCAAGAATTGATGCTCCTGCTCTTCGATGGCTACAATCAAATCCCCTGGAACACTGTTCCCCGGAGCATCATTTCCTTTGTTGGAAACTTTCAATTGCATACCGTCAACTACACCGGCAGGAATTTTTATCGACACCGTATCGTCCTCAGTAATCATCCCTTGCGAGTCTGCTTCAGCCGGTTTTTTGTCCAGAATCTGGCCAGAACCATTACAAGTAGGACAAGTGGAAGCCGATTGCATTCTTCCTAGAATCGTATTAGTCACTCGCATTACTTGGCCTTGACCATTACAGGTAGAGCAAGTTCTGTAGGAAACACCTGGTGCTTGGACCTTACGTTTTACCTTTACTTTTTTCTCAACTCCATTTGCGATTTCCTCAAGAGTCAATTTCACTTTTATACGAAGATTGCTTCCCTTGGTTCTGCGTTGACCACCACCACCACCAAAGGCACCGCCGCCGCCTCCAAAGGCACTACCGAAAATGTCTCCAAACTGACTAAAAATGTCATCCATGTTCATTCCGCCTTGACCGCCGCCGCCGCCAAAACCTCCAGAACCATCAAAAGCTTGATGACCATACTGATCGTACTTCGCTTTCTTGTTCGGGTCACTTAAAACCTCGTAAGCCTCAGCAGCTACTTTGAATTTTTCTTCTGCCGATTTGTCGTCAGGGTTTTTGTCAGGATGATGTTCTAATGCTTTCTTTCTGTAGGCTTTCTTTATTTCTGCAGCATTTGCACTTTTTGAAATTCCCAATATTTCGTAAAAATCTTTTTTCATCTTTATATTTTTGAATGGCACAACTGCGACCAAACGCATTACGGGTAAAGACGTTATTTATTGCGTCTCATCTATTAACTGGGCGCGACGAATCGCGAATCAACTATTGCCCAATAACAACTTTTGGAAAACGAATGATTTTTTCACCCAATTTATACCCTTTTTCAAGGACATCTACAATTTTTCCTTTCATCTTGGCTGATGCAGCTGGAATTTGTGTGATTGCCTCAGCAAAATCAGCATCAAACGCGTCTCCGGCTTTCACTTCAACTTGCTCCAGTCCCTTGGAAACTAGAGTATTTTTTAATTTCTCATGAATTAACTGTACTCCTTTTAAAAGCACCTCATCATCTGATTTGCTTATCTCGGCCATTGCTCTATCAAAATCGTCCAAAACAGGAAGCATGGCCAATAAAACTTCTTGGTTAGCCGTTTTAAATAACTCTATACGTTCTTTTGAAGTTCTTCTTTTATAGTTTTCAAATTCAGCAAATAATCGTAAATATTTATCTTTCTCTTTAGCTAAGTCTTCCGACAATTGCTCCTCAACACTTAACTCATC
>JBLIKQ010000033.1:0-21596 GCA_047635475.1 Porticoccaceae bacterium | reverse complement strand
AACAGGAAGTGTTTTATGCTGATTTTAACTGGGACCATATCATAAAGGCGCTGTCAGGCAAAATAAAATTCACTGACATTCCTAAATATCCAGAAGTTCGTAGAGATTTAGCCTTGCTAATCGATCACAACGTAAGCTATGACTCTATTTATACTATTGCGATACAAACAGAGAAAAGCCTCTTAAAAAGCGTTAATCTATTTGATGTATACGAAGGTAGTAATCTTCCCGAAGGCAAAAAGTCGTATGGAATAAGCTTTATTATCCAAGACAATTCAAAAACATTAACCGATGCCCAAATTGATAAAATCATGGGTAAATTACAAAAAAACTTCGAAACGGAACTCGGAGCTAGTCTGAGGTAAATACAGCAGCCGAAATAGATAAAACCCCCAATTCTAAAATTAGAATTCGGGGTTTTATTTATAAAAAAAGTCCCATAAAATTTACGGGACCTTTCAATCAACAAAAATCCAACCTCTTATCGATATTATTGTTTTGGTAATAAAACGGCATCAACAACGTGAATCACGCCATTAGACTGGTTTACGTCAGCAATTGTAACTTGTGACACAGCTCCATTTTCATCGGTAATATATAGTTTTTTACCTTTCATCCCAGCTGTTAGTGTTCCTCCACTTACTGTTTTAAGCATAGCTTTACCATTTCCCATTTTGATTGCTTTTGCAATGTCAGCCGAGTTCATTTTACCTGCAACTACGTGGTAAGTGAGAATAGTTTGTAGCATCTTTTTGTTCTCTGGCTTTAATAGAGTTTCTACTGTTCCCATTGGTAATTTTTCAAATGCGGCATTTGTTGGTGCAAAAACAGTAAATGGTCCTTTACCTTGAAGAGTTTCAACTAAGTCTGCTGCTTTTACCGCGGCCACTAACGTTGTATGATCTTTAGAGTTAACTGCATTTTCAATAATGTTTTTAGATGGATACATGGCAGCTCCTCCAACCATAACTGTTTTTTGAGCAAAAGATGTAGCTCCAAATACTACTGCGAATAACGCTAACGATAAAAATTTTCTAGTTTTCATAAATCTATTTATTTAAGTTATATAGAAGCATTTACGATAAGAAAGTAGATATGGTTTTAAAAAATATCATTATTATTACAAATAACTCATTATTAGGTAAATAAGTTTTATATTTTTTTTAAATCTACTCTCCCTTTAATTTTATAAAGTAAGCTAATCAATTAAGCAATGTACCAAAGTAAAATATAGCTCTAACATTCATTCAGTAGCCCATAGTTCATTAGTTAATAATCGTGCATAAGAGTTACGAAGATAGAAATGGAAGCTAAATAGCTCTATGTGGAATCAAATCTACGGGGATACAAAACAAGCTGAAAATTTTCTAATCCTTTTTGGGTAAACAATAAAATAGTAAACAAAAAAAAGCCCCACAGTAAATGTGGGGCTTTTCTATTATAAGAAATATTGAGAATTATTTTTTCTCTCCCTTTTCCATTTTAGCTTTTAATGCAGCAAGAACATCATTACCATCTCCTAAAGTAGAGGCAGCAACGTTTGCAGATGAACCAGAATTGTTAGAAGTAGCAGCTTTCACATTTTTCTCTTCTTCTTCACGGAAGATAGCAGTGTGAGAGGCAACAACTCTTTTAAATTCTTTATTAAATTCGATTACTTTGAAATCAGCAGATTCTCCTTTCTTCAATTTCTTACCATCTTCTTTTTCAAGGTGACGAGTAGGAATGAAAGCAACGATATCTTCTCCGAATTCTACAGTAGCTCCTTTGTCAACAATTTCAGAGATCTCACCATTGTGGATAGTTCCCACAGCGAAAGATTCTTCATATTTATCCCAAGGATTAGGAGTAGTTTGTTTGTGACCTAAAGATAATTTACGTCCATCAACATCTAATTCTAATACAACTACATCAAGTTTTTCACCAACATTCACAAATTCTGATGGGTGTTTGATTTTCTTAGTCCAAGAAAGGTCTGAGATATAGATCAATCCGTCGATACCTTCTTCAAGTTCTACGAAAATACCAAAGTTTGTAAAGTTTCTAACGATACCTGAATGCTTAGAACCTACAGGATATTTAGAAGTAATATCAGTCCAAGGGTCTTGAGACAATTGTTTGATACCTAATGACATTTTACGGTCATCTCTATCTAATGTTAAAATTTGTGCTTCAACAATATCACCTACTTTCACGAAATCTTGAGCAGAACGTAAATGAGTAGACCATGACATTTCAGAAACGTGGATCAAACCTTCAACACCTTCAGCAACTTCGATGAAAGCACCATAATCAGCGATTACAACTACTTTACCTTTTACTTTGTCTCCAATTGCTAATTTAGCATCTAGAGCATCCCAAGGGTGAGCGTTTAATTGTTTCAATCCTAATTGAATTCTTGTTTTCTCATCATCGAAATCAAGGATTACAACGTTTAGTTTTTGGTCTAATTCAAGAACTTCACTTGGGTGGTTAATACGACTCCAAGAAAGGTCAGTAATATGAATCAATCCATCAACACCACCTAAATCAATAAAGACACCATAAGAAGTAATGTTTTTAACAACACCTTCTAATACTTGTCCTTTTTGCAATTGACCGATGATTTCTTTTTTCTGTATTTCAATATCCGCTTCAATAAGCGCTTTGTGAGATACAACAACGTTTTTAAATTCATGGTTGATTTTCACAACTTTGAATTCCATTGTTTTGTTTACGTATATGTCGTAATCTCTAATTGGCTTAACGTCAATTTGAGATCCTGGTAAAAACGCTTCAATTCCGAAAACATCAACGATCATACCACCTTTAGTTCTGCATTTTACAAAACCATTAACGATTTCTCCTGTTTCGTTAGCCGAAATAACTCTATCCCAAGATTTGATAGTACGAGCTTTTCTGTGAGATAAAACTAGTTGTCCAGTTTTGTCCTCACGGATGTCGATTAATACTTCAACAGTATCACCTACTTTTAAATTTGGGTTGTAACGGAATTCGTTTAGTGAAATAACACCTTCCGATTTTGCGTTGATATCAACGATAACGTCTCTATCTGTAATTCTTACAACTGTTCCATCTACTACTTCTTCTTGATCAGTAGAAATAAATGTTTTTGAAACTAATTCTTCGAATTCTTTTAAGTTCTTTTGATCAACTGGATCGATACCTTCTTCAAAGTTGTGCCAGTTAAAATTTGCTAAAAACTCTTCTTGTAATTGTACTTGTTCAGACATGCTGATAAAAATTTGTATTCTGTATTTTCTCGAGTTTCATGAAGCGATAGAAAACAACAGAAGTTGTTTGTATAATTAATTTAACCCCTGTAGGAAACTCTTCTTCACCTAAAGGACTGCAAAGGTAATACATCTATCTCTAATTTTCAAGTTTATTTTACGATGAAAACGAACACTCAACAAACTGTAAGATATTGATTGTCAGAAGCGCAAAATTTTGGTTTCTTTTGCAGGCACGTACCCGATTTCGCCTTTATCTCTTCGTTACACTTCGAGGATATCAGCTCAATTGGGGCTAGCCGGCCTCAATCGTGATTCTCGGTATAATTATTAGCCAAAAAGAAATACAAAGAGCTAATATTTTTTTGTGGGTATCGGGTCTTTTATTATTTAATCATAAACTTAATGGCTCGCACTGGTAACGTCCTCAGCATAATGTTTGTGCTTAAATAAAACAGCAAAAGCAATTGCAATAATTAAAGCGTAAGCTGCAAACGAAAGCCAAATATTATGCCAGTCCCTAACACCACCATGAGTGAAGAATTTATCGATAACAATACCGCTGATGATACCCCCAAAGAATGCACCAAAGCCATTAGACATCATCATAAATAATCCCTGAGCGCTGGAACGAATTCTAAAATCCGTAGTCGTTTCAATAAACAAGGATCCTGAAATATTAAAAAAATCAAAAGCCATACCATAGACAACACAAGACATAATAATCATCCATAAACCATCGCCAGGATTACCGTAAGCAAAAAGTCCAAAACGAAGCACCCATGCAAACATCGATATTAGCATCACTTGTTTGATTCCAAACCTTTTCAAGAAAAATGGAATTGCCAAAATAAACAAGGTTTCTGAGACTTGAGAAATCGACATTATTATCGTGGAATATTTAGCCACAAAAGAATCTGCATATTTAGCTGTGTTTGCAAATTCTGATAAGTAAGTATCTCCATACATGTTTGTAAGTTGCAGGGCTCCTCCTAAAAACATAGAAAAAATAAAAAATAAAGCCATTTTATAAGTGCCAAATAGCTTAAAAGCATCTAATCCGAGTTTTTCAATTAAATTTGCATTTTTGATAACCGATTTTTGTGCCGGACACTTCGGTAATGTAAAAGAATAAATCCCCAAAATTAAAGAAGCCAATCCGGAAATATAAAACATATTAACCGAAGCCTTGTTTCCTGATAAATTAGTAAGCCACATCGCTGCAATAAAACCTACGGTTCCCCAAACCCTAATAGGCGGGAAAACTTTTACCACATCAAAATCATTGTTTTTTAGTATATTGTAAGCCACCGAATTTGATAAGGATATTGTAGGCATATAAAACATCATAGCTAGGAATATAACCCAATAAAATGCTGTAGGACTATCAACTTGAGGTATATAAAAAATAGCTAGACCACTTAAAATATGTAATATTCCGTATAATTTCTCGGCATTAATCCATCTATCAGCCACAATTCCTGTAAGGGCAGGCATTATTATTGAAGCTATTCCAAGAGTTGAAAAAACCGCTCCAAATTCAGCACCACTCCATCCTTTTGTTCCAAACCAATAATTTCCAACGGTAATTAACCACGCTCCCCAAACAAAAAATTGAAGAAAACTCATTACCGTCAACCTATTTTTAATACCCATAAAATCAATTATTTGTTTTCAAAAACTAATAGCTGTAAATCTAATATTTAAATCGACATATACAATCTTTTAATTTGCTCTTACAACCTCATTTACTAGACCTAAAACAACATCAAACTGTTCTTCTCGGTCAAGATATGAATTATCAATTTCTATGGCATCCTCTGCCCTTGTGAGAGGGGAGTTATTTCTATGAGTATCAATATAATCACGTTCTTCTACGTTCTTCAAAACTTCCTCAAAGCTTACATCATCTCCTTTTTCTACGAGTTCATCATAACGCCTTTGTGCTCTTGTAGTTCCGCTGGCGGTCATAAATATTTTTAATTCCGCATCAGGAAAAACGACAGTTCCTATGTCTCTGCCGTCCATAACGATTCCTTTGTCCTTACCCATTTCCTTTTGTTGCTCCACTAGTTTGGCACGCACTTCAGATATTTCAGCCACTTTACTGACGAAGCTAGATACCTGGATAGTTCTAATTTCCTTTTCTACATTAGCCTCATTCAGGTACATTTCAGCAAAACCTAAATCAGGATTAAATTTAAACTGCAATTGTATAGATAGCAGGCTTTTTATTAATGCTTCTTTATCAAAAAATTTGCTGTCTATGAATCCTTTTTGCATTGCAAATAATGCAATAGCTCGATACATTGCTCCGGTATCGACATAAACGTACCCTAGATGATTCGCGAGTTGCTTTGCCAAGGTACTTTTTCCTGTAGACGAAAATCCATCAATAGCGATAGTAATTTTTTTCACTTTTATAATTTTAATGTTCCGGAATTACAGCTATAATTTGTCTTCTATCTATTTGTAAAAACCTTAAATCTAGCTAACTATTCCCAGTTGTAAATACTTAAAATAATACTCTCAACTCTTTATTTCCCTTTTAAAATATTCGTCATTTATCTCTAAAGAATTGTTGTAGTATTTTTTTTTAACCCTATTGAAAATTAATTGTTAGCCCAAACAAACTTGTATTACCTGCTAAAGTATAGCGTGAATAGGAATAATTAAATTTTAATTTATTCATTTTTAACCCGAAACCAAGTGACACCCCCGAAAAGTTGCGCTGTTCAAGAAGGCGTAACTCCTCTGCTCTCCTGAAGTTATAGCCCAAACGAAGGTTAAATGACTTTTTAGGAAATAATTCCACTCCGAAAATCACATGGCGTAATGCATTATTTACAAATGAAACCTTCTCCTCAGTTGTACTTCCATCGATTGATGATTCGGCCCTTTCAGGGTTCGAAAAAGCAATATTCCATTGCTGTAAATTCTCTAAGGTAAGATGCCAACGAATGGGAACATGCTCTAACTCCTGTGAAACGCCTAATAATATCTCCATCGGCAATTTTTCATTCACTCCTGAATATGTGGTAAATTGCGTACCTATATTTCGTATCACTAAACCCCAATTAACATCATTTCTTTCATCGATAAAAATAGCACCAAGATCTATAGCTCCTCCCAAAGAAGAATACCTCTCAAGTGTAGAGGAAATCAATTTGGCATTGGCACCAATATGAATTGTCGTGTACGGTATGTTGTAAGCATATCCCACGGAAACAGCTATTTCACTTCCAGTAAATTCACTTGTAAACTGACCATTTTCGTCATAACCTTCAAATTTACCATAATTAACATAATTAACACCAGCATAAAAAGTTTTTAAATGGCGATCATAAGTATAAGCATATGAAGCTGCACCATAAGTGACTTCTTTAAAGTAAGTACCGTAGTTCAGCCCTAAATGATTATTCATTTCTGCATTTACCGATGCAGGGTTAAAATTCACCTGATTCACATCACCGTCATAGATAGTAATCGTTTTTCCTCCTAGCGCAGCCTGCCTGGGCGAGGTGACCAGATTCAAAAATTGATAGGTCGATTTGCCTCCAATTTGACTGTAAGAGACAGTGCAAAGAAATAACAACAAGGGCAGTAAAGTTTTTTTAAACATGCATTTAGTCTCTGTCTTCATTAAATAAAACGCCGATACCAAGATAAAATTATAACAGGACAGATACTATATAAAAAAAATCCAAAATAATTCTATTTTTACATATTTTTCTAATACTTGTCCTAGCTTTATTATTGGCATTCGAAATAATTACTTACAAGGTTTTTGCATTTTTAACCTTCTGATCGGTAATTGCAATTTTCAAAACATCGCTCATCTCCTTAACATAATGAAAAGTTAGACCTTCGATATATTCCGGTTTTATTTCGTCTATGTCACTTTTATTTTCATGACACAGAATAAGCTCTTTAATATTTGCACGTTTTGCCGCCAATATTTTTTCCCTTATTCCACCAACGGGCAATACTTTACCTCTTAAGGTAATTTCACCAGTCATTGCCATGTTTTTCTTTACTCTTTTTTGGGTGAATACTGATACTAGAGACGTCAACATGGCTATACCAGCACTTGGTCCATCTTTTGGAGTCGCTCCTTCCGGAACGTGCAGGTGGATATTATATTTCGATAATATATCTGGATTTAATCCCAGTAGTTCGGCGTTAGCTTTAATATACTCTAGTGCTATTGTAGCAGATTCTTTCATTACGGTACCTAAATTACCCGTAATAGTCATATTGCCTTTACCTGGAGAAATTAAAGATTCTATGAAAAGAATGTCTCCACCTACACTTGTCCAAGCTAATCCAGTGACAACTCCTGCCACATCATTGCTCTCATACTTATCTCTTTCCAATCTCGGGACACCAAGGATTCTAACTACATCCGCTTCAGTCACTTTTTTGTCATACTCCTCTTCCATTGCTACAGACTTAGCTGTACTTCGAATCACTTGCGCAATTTTAGCTTCTAAACCACGTACCCCAGATTCGCGAGTATAGCCTTCCACAATTTTTTCCAATTGCTTCTTTCCTATTGTTAGATGCTTAGCTGTTAAACCGTGTTCTTTTAATTGTCTCGGTAACAAATGTTGGCGGGCAATTTCCACTTTCTCTTCAATAGTATACCCAGACATTTTAATAATCTCCATTCGATCCCTCAATGCAGGCTGAATCGAAGACATGGTGTTTGAAGTAGCTATAAACATGACTTTCGACAAATCAAATCCCATCTCTAAGAAATTATCGTAAAATGAATTGTTCTGTTCTGGGTCCAGTACTTCCAATAAAGCTGAGGAAGGATCTCCTTGACTACTAACCGATAATTTATCAATTTCATCCAATACAAAGACAGGATTTGAGGTCCCTGCTTTTTTCAAACTTTGCATAATTCTTCCCGGCATAGCCCCGATATAGGTTTTTCTATGCCCTCTTATTTCTGCCTCATCACGCAGACCACCAAGAGAAATACGAACATATTCCCTCCCTAAAGCTTCAGCAACTGATTTTCCTATTGAAGTTTTACCAACTCCTGGAGGTCCTGTCAAACAAATTATAGGTGATTTCATGTCATTGCGCAGTTTCAAAACTGCCAAATGCTCAATCATTCTTTTCTTAACGTCTTCTAAACCGAAATGATCTCGATCTAGTATTTTCTGCGCTCGCTTTAGGTCAAAATTATCTTTTGAATATTCATTCCATGGCAACTCTAAAAATAGCTCTAAGTAATTTCTTTGGATTCCAAAATCAGGTGCCTGCGGATTCATTCGGCGCATTTTTGACAATTCTTTTTCGAAATGTTTTTTGGTTTTTTCATCCCATTTCTTAGACTTGGATTTTAGCAGCATCTCGTCCATTTCTTCTTCTTGTGATGAACCGCCCAACTCCTCTTGGATCGTTTTCATTTGCTGTTGAAGAAAATATTCCCTTTGCTGTTGGTCTAAATCAAAACGAACTTTAGACTGAATGTCATTTTTTAATTCGAGTTTTTGTAACTCAATATTCATATAACGAAGCGTCTCTAAAGCTCGAACTTTTAAATCACTAATAGCTAGCAAATCCTGTTTTTCTTTAACAGATAAATTCATGTTAGAAGTAACAAAATTAATCAGGAAAGATTGACTTTCAATATTCTTAATGGCAAATGTCGCCTCGCTCGGAATGTTCGGGCTTTCTTTTATTATTTGTATCGCCAATTCTTTGACAGATTCTAGAATAGCTAAAAACTCGGTGTCTTTACTTTCAGGCCTGCTTTCTTCAAACTCTTTGATGCTTGCCGTAATATAAGGTTCCTCAGAAACTATAGAGTCAATTTCAAAACGCTTTTTACCTTGAAGAATAACTGTCGTGTTTCCATCAGGCATTTTTAAAACCCGCAAAATTCTGGCTACGGTACCTATATGATGAATATCTTCCTTAGTAGGGTCTTCATCTTGTTCATTTTTCTGGGTAACTACACCAATTGTTTTTCCTGCGGCATTTGCGTCATTAATTAATTTAATAGACTTATCGCGGCCTGCAGTGATAGGAATTACGACACCTGGAAATAAAACCATGTTACGTAAAGGAAGAATCGGTAAGGTATCCGGTAATTCCTCGTTAATCATTTCTTCTTCATCTTCAGGAGTTAATAATGGTATTAATTCAGCTTCTGAATCATATTCCTGGAGTGACAGATTGTCTATTGTAAGTATTTTATGATTTGACATAATTATATATGAGTCTTTTTGTCATTAAAAAATTTGGGTTTATGAACAAATATAGGGTTTCGAAACTTTAATTATCAAAAAAAAGTATTTCGCCACTGTTTGTTCATTAGGCATTTAAAATGAACAATCATTGTGCCAAAAGAAAACCAGTATTCAATATAGTAGTAAAAGCACAGCAAATAAACGCTAATAAGCAAGCCTTAAAAATCACAAGATAGACTACTATAAAAGTAGATGAAGTTCATTTCAACTTATTCATTAAATTGATTTCCATCATATTATTGAAGTAAAAAATCCCGACCTTAGAAACATTCTATTATCGAGTTAGTTTATATTAGTTAAAATAAAAAATATTTATACCTCTTTCTTTTCTCTCATAAAACTGAGAACAATATAACCCAGTAGGAAGAAGATGGCTAAAACAAAAAATGAATTGCGCATAGAGTTCGTAATTGAAGCCACAAATCCAAAAATAAAAGTTCCAACAACTATCGAAATTTTCTCCGTTACATCAAAAAAACTGAAATAAGTTACATGGTCCTCTGTATCTGGCAATAATTTTGAATATGTTGAGCGGGACAAGGACTGTATCGCTCCCAAAACCATTCCTATTGTTCCTCCAAGAGCATAAAACTGGATATCTATATATTCACTTTTAGGATCTAATAAATAAGCCGCGAGGCAAATAAGACACCAAATTACGATAGTTAATTTAAGCGTTTTTATGTTCCCTATTTTCTCAGAAATTCTTGAAAACAAATAAGCACCAAAAATAGCTACAACATTTATTAATAAAATAATTATGATTAATTTACTGGTACTTATTCCTAATTCCTTTTTTCCAAAAATTCCAGCTAATAAAATTACCGTTTGAACACCTATACTATAGAGAAAAAAAGCAGTTAGAAATTGTTTAAGATTTCTTTGTTTATGTATGCTTTTTGTAACTACTTTAAGTTCTCTTAGTCCGTTGAAAACAAAATTATTTTCGGTTTTTTTATTAAATATATTATTGGGTAAATAATAAAATGTAACTTGTGCAAAGCCCATCCACCAAATACCAACTGATAAAAATGATATCCTAGCTGGTAAGGATGCATCTGTTATGCCAAACAATTCTGGTATCATTACCATAGTCAAATTAAAAGCCAATAATATTAAAGACCCAGCATAACCATACATAAATCCTTTGGCGCTGACCCTATCATGCTGTTCTGGAAAAGCAATTTCCGGCAAATATGAATTATAAAATACAATACTACCCCAAAAACCAATACTTGCCATTACCGTACAGAGTATACCTATCCATAATGTTTCCTGCCCCTTAAAAAAGAACAGACCCATCACTGAGAGCGAACCCAAATAACAAAAAAACTGCATAAACTGTTTTTTGTTCCCGCTATAATCAGCAATTCCAGATAAAATTGGTGACAAAAAAGCTACTATCAAAAAAGATAAAGACAAAGAGTAAGACAATAGCGAGGCATTATTAAAGTCACTCCCCAAAAACTGAACAACATCGTTATTACTACTTGTTACAGTTTCATAATAAATAGGAAATACAGCTGTCGCAATAACTAAGCTATAAACAGAGTTGGCCCAATCATAAAAAGCCCAAGCGTTTATTAATTTCTTATCTCCTTTTTGCAATGCTACCATATCTTATAGTTTTATACGAATTTATTTATTTTTATGAAACAAACGCCATAAATGTTCGAAATATTGAACTCACATTCATAATTCAGGAAAAGAAAAGCCAATTCTAACGAATTGGCTTTTCTTTTCCCACAAGCAAATAATTACTTTTATTTATATAGCATCCCAAATTTTGCCGCAGTGGCTTTCGCTTCTGGAAGTAACTTTTTCAACTCAGCAATCCTGTTTGCGTCAGATGGATGTGAGCTTAAAAAAGGTGGTGGTGCCTGACCTTGCGAATTAGCTGACATCCTTGCCCAAAAGGCGATGGCCTCATCTGGATTATAACCTGCAATTGCCATCAGTGTTAACCCAATTTTATCTGCCTCACTTTCATGACTTCTGCTATAAGGTAGCATCACTCCCACTTCTGAACCTAGTCCATATATTTGTTGCCAGGTTTGCTGTGTTTCTTCGCTTTTCCCTCCTGTTGCAACGGCTATCCCAACGGCACCAATTCCTTGAAGCTGCCCTGCACTCATGCGCTGTGCACCATGATTAGCTAAAGCATGTGACACCTCATGTCCCATAACAGTAGCTAAACCAGCTTCATCTTTAGTTATTGGTAAAATACCAGAGTAAACTACAATTTTTCCTCCTGGCATACACCAGGCATTGACATCTTTATTTTCTATTAATTTGTACTCCCAACGATAATCTTTTAAATATTCTGGTTGTCCAACGTAAGCCACATATTTCTCCGCTGCTAATTTAATTTTCACTCCAACTTTTTCAACCCTATTAGCATCAGCAGTGCCAGAAATTACTTTATTTTCCTTTAAAAAAGTACCGTATTGTTGGAATGACGAAGGGAAAAGTTCAGTGTTGGATACGAAATTCAATGTTTTTTTCCCCGTAATTGGGTTTATAGCGCAAGAGAATAGCAAGCCTATCGTAAAAACTCCTAGAAGTATTGATTGTTTTTTCATGATTATAAATTTACACATTAACAAAATTACGATTATTACTCGGTTAGAACTTATAAAATTAAAAGCAAAAGTGTCATTTTTTTTGCCTTATTATTCTCCTGTAATATGCAAAACATTAAATTCCTTAACTACAATAAGATAACTATCTCTTTCAAGAGCTTCCATATCAGTAGCGAATTTTTCATTGTCAATCTCGATACTGGTAATTTTAAAGGGCAGCCCAATCAGATTGATTTTATACTTAGAATATGAGGTATCATATTTACCTTCTTTATGCAATTGAATATTAAGTTCAGTATCTTTTCCAGTTAATTGAAAAGTCAAGAAACTGTACCTCCCTTTTTTATAGTCATAGCCATCTTGCGCATCTTCATAAACAACTGACTTCTCTTTTCCTTCTTTATAATACAAGTCTAATGTCAATTCATCAAACTCCAATTCACCTACATATTGTTGAACTGGGTACTTAGGGATAACAGAACCTGCTTTCACAAAAACGGGAATTTCATCATATTTTGTATCCACCCATATTTCTTTTCCTCCAGTCACCAAATTATTTGTCCAATAATTATACCATTGACCACTTGGAATATACATTCTTCTACCTATGGCATTAGGTTCTAAAATAGGACATACTAATATCTGATTACCAAATATAAATTCATCATTTCTATAATGTGTTTGGGTATCTGCTTGGTCGTAATACACTAAAGGTTTAAGCATTGGAATTCCTTCTTCGATATACTGCCAAAACATAGTATACAAATAAGGTAATAATTGGTAACGTAGATTAACAAATTTTCTTGTGATATCAATCACTTCTTCATCAAATGCCCAAGGTTCCTGGTCTCCATGGTCTCCTGAGGAATGTGTTCTACAAAAAGGATGAAAAACAGCTAACTGAACCCAGCGGGTATAAAGCTCTCCTGATGGTTGTTCAGCAAATCCACCAATATCCGATCCTGTGAATCCCATTCCGGAAATTGACATTCTTTGCACTTGTATATTTGCAATCCATAAATGCTCCCAAGTGGCAACATTATCACCCGTCCATGAAGACGAATAACGTTGTGCTCCTGCATAAGCAGATCTCGTTATAATGAATGGTCTTTTTGGATAGGCAAAACGCTTCACCCCGTGATAGGTTGCTCTAGCCATTTGAGTTCCATAAATATTATGCGCCTTTCTGTGACTACAAGGGTTTCCGTCATAATCATGGCGTACATCCATTGGAAATGTTTTATTAGGCACTTCCATCACCGCAGGCTCATTCATATCATTCCAAACTCCTTTTACCCCAATGTCCGAAATTAACTCCTTAAACAATCCAGCCCACCATTCTCTGACTTCCGGATTTGTGTAGTCCGGGAAGTTGCACTCTCCCGGCCATACTTTCCCTTTCATATAAGGACCATCAGCTCTTTTGCAGAAATAATCTTTTTCTAAAGCCTCTTTATATACTGAATATTCTTTGTCAATTTTAATCCCTGGGTCAATGATAACTACTGTTTTAAAGCCATCTTCGGCTAATTCAGCTACCATACGTTTTGGATCTGGAAAATATTCTTTGTTCCAAGTAAAACATCTAAAACCTTCCATGTAATCAATATCCAAATAAATTGCATCACAAGGAATCTTTAATTCCCTAAATTTTGCAGCTACTTCCTTCACATTACTTTCCGGATAATAGCTCCACTTGCACTGATGATATCCCAAAGCCCATAAAGGTGGTAATTCCGGCTTACCAGTCAAGTCAGTATAACTGGTGACAACATCTTCCATATGAGGTCCATAGATGAAATAATAATTCATCTCTCCTCCCTCTGACCAAAAACTAGTTATATTTCTTCTTTCATGACAAAAATCAAAAAAAGTTCTAAACGTATTGTCAAAGAAGATTCCGTACGCCTGTTTATTCTGCAATCCTATATAGAACGGAACTACCTTATATAGAGGTTCTTGGTCTTTTTGAAAAGCATACTGGTCGGTAGCGAAATTCTCTAGTCTTTTCCCTTTCAAATTCATTTGAGTTGCCTTATCGCCTAAGCCATAAAAACATTCTCCATCCTTTGAAGCCTTACTCATCTTTACGACATTGCCACCAAATTCATAACTTTCCTCCCAATGGAAACCTAATTCATCTTCTAGCAAAATATTGTTATTCAAATCTAAAATAGATACTCTCAAGTCTCTTTTTTGAATTATACATTTTACTTTACTGGTTTGTATTTTATAAAATTCTGCTTCTTCAGTTACCTCAAGAAAATTATATCCCTGTGAATAATTTTTATCTATGGCATATGAAAAATCTTTGCTAAAATATCCTTTTGTGGTATAACGAAAACGAATTAAACTATCTCGTAATACGGTTACTTTTAATATTACGCTATTGCCAGTATGAAAATAGACCGAATCAGCATCATGTTCAAAAGAAACTATTTTTGATGGATATAAATCTCCTTTAAATTCTAATTCTGTATTTGTAATCATTTTATATATTGTTAAAAGTAAGACTTTTATGTGTCGTCAAAAATACGAAAAAAGCCAGTTCAACATTCTAACTATTTTTTTTTATTTGCGCAAACGTTGTAATTGCAGTATATAAAAAGAAATAGTATCAATTTACGAAATCAATACTATCTGCATTTCTTTAGTTTGTGTTTTCTCCACATTACTTTTATGAAATTTTAAAAACAGTCACACTCAATGGAGGCAATTCTAGTTCTATTGAGTAATCCCTGCCGTCATAAGGCGAAGCATCGATTACTAATTTACCGGAATTAATAATACCGCTACCTCCATATATTTTAGCGTCACTATTAAAAACTTCAGTTAGTTTTCCTTTTCTCGGAAGACCAATTCTATACTTATTTCGCACTATTTGAGTGAAATTGCAAACAACAATTACATCATCTTTAGGTTTATCTCCTTTTCGAATAAATGACATAACTGCATTTTGATGATCTGAATAATTAATCCATTCAAAACCTTCGGGACTAAATTGCTTTTCATACAAGGCAGGCTGCGTTTTGTACAAGCCATTTAAATCCGTAATCAATTTTTTTACACCATCATGCAACGGATATTGCAATAAATGCCAATCTAAACTTCCCTCAAAATTCCATTCGGCACTTTGACCAAATTCACATCCCATAAACAATAATTTTGTTCCTGGATGTGTAAACATATAAGCATAAAGCAAACGCAAATTTGCAAATTTCTGCCACTCATCGCCAGGCATTCTGCCAGCAATTGATTTCTTTCCATATACTACTTCGTCATGAGACAATGGCAACATGAAATTTTCGGAAAAAGTATAAGTCATAGAAAAAGTTAAGTCATTTTGATGGTATTTTCTATAAACCGTATCTTTTTGAAAATATTCCAAGGTATCATGCATCCATCCCATCATCCACTTCATTCCAAACCCTAATCCTCCAACAGATGTTGGTCTTGAAACCATTGGAAAAGAAGTGCTTTCTTCGGCAATAGTTTGTACTCCATCAAAATTCGAGTAAACAGCCTCGTTAAATTCTTTTAAAAAACTTATGGTATCTAGATTTTCATTTCCGCCATAAATATTAGGTTCCCATTCCCCTTCTTTTCGTGAATAATCTAAATACAGCATAGATGCGACGGCGTCAACACGAAGTGCATCAGCATGGTACTGTTGCAACCAAAAAAGTGCATTGCTTATTAAAAAGGAACGAACTTCATTACGTCCATAATTAAAAACTAAACTTTTCCAATCAGGATGGTATCCCTTTTTACGGTCTGGGTGCTCGAATAGGTTAGAGCCGTCAAAAAAGCCTAATCCGTGTGCGTCATCTGGAAAATGAGATGGAACCCAATCTAGAATTACCCCAATTCCTGCCTGGTGTAATTTATCAACCAAAACCATAAAGTCCTGAGGTTTTCCAAAACGGGAAGTCGGCGCAAAATATCCAACTAATTGGTACCCCCAAGAAGGATCATATGGATATTCCATGATAGGCATAAATTCGACATGTGTAAACCCTGTTTCCATTACATAATCTACTAATTCTTCCGCAAACTCAAGATAAGTCAAAAAGCGATTATCTTCAGCATGACGTTTCCAAGATCCTAAATGAACTTCATAAACAGAATATGGTTTGTCTAGACCATTGTTGTCTTGACGTGATTTCATCCATTTAGTATCCTTCCATTTATAATCAAGATCCCAAATTACAGACGCAGTATGTGGAGGTTTTTCACAATAAAAAGCAAAAGGATCAGCTTTCTCCGTAATAACTCCGTCATCATTAGAGTGAATTCTATACTTATAGGTTGCTCCCTTTTCGATATTTGGAATAAACCCTTCCCAAATACCTGAGGAATCCCAGCGTACTTCAAGTTGATGCTCTCCTTGTATCCAAAAATTAAAGTCACCCACAACAGATACTGAGCGAGCAGTTGGGGCCCAAACTGCAAAATAAACCCCTCTTACACCATCTAATTCGACAAAATGTGCACCAAGCTTTTCATACAATCTGTAATGCTTTCCAGCTTTGAACAAGTCGATATCAAAATCAGTAAAAAGGGAATGTGAAATAACTGTACTCATATATTATTTGTGTAGTTCTACATTTTTAAAATAGACAATTAATTTATAAAATTAAGCCTAGAAATTTTAATTGATCTTATAATTATCTGGTAATGTAGCTCCTTTTTTAACAACAACAATTCCATCCTTTATAGCATACAACTCATTTGAAAAATCTTCCAAATGTTTTCCTCCATTGATATAAACGTCATTACCTATTCTACAGTTTTTATCAACTATGGCATTACTGATAAAACAATTTTCACCGATACCAACCAATATTTTGTTGTTTTCAATGTCAGTATTCATCTGATCTAAACTCTGATAGAAATCATTCCCCATTATATAACAATTTTTAATAATGGAACCATCACCAATTCTTGATCGAATACCTATTACTGAATGATAGATTTCTTTAGCATTTAAAATACAGCCTTCAGAAATCAGAGATCTGTCTAAAAGTGTTTTTTGAAATTTTGAAGGAGGCAATAGTCTTGGTCTAGTAAAAATTTTATTATCATTGTCGAACAAATTGAATTGTGGTATATCATCCGTCAATCCAATGTTAGCTTCAAAAAACGAATCAATATTACCAATGTCAGTCCAATAGCCCTCATATTGATAACTTAGAATCTTCTTATTACCTACGGCTTGGGGAATGATTTCTTTTCCAAAATCTTTGGTTTCCTTATTTGACATGATATCCACTAACAAATCTTTATTGAAAATATAGATTCCCATTGAAGCTAAATAATGCTTCTCTTCACACTTCATTTGCTCACTTACATCCGACGTCCATTCGGATAAAAGTTCCTTAGCAGGTTTTTCAATAAAAGATTCGATACAACTTTCACTGTTTGTTTTTAGAATTCCAAACTCTGGAGCATCCTTAGCATTAACGGGTAATGTGGCTATGGTTATGTCAGCCTGATTTTTAATATGCTCTTCTATCATATCATTAAAATCCATTTGATACAATTGATCGCCAGAAAGTATTAATGCGTAATCAAAATCATGATTTAAAAAGTGAGGCATACATTGTCTAACGGCATCGGCAGTTCCTTGAAACCAAGTTGGGTTATCAGGTGTTTGTTCAGCAGCAAGAATGTCGACAAAAGCGTGGCTAAAAACACTAAAATTATAGGTATTCTTAATATGGGCATTTAATGAAGCCGAATTGAATTGTGTCAAGACAAACATCCTATAAATATCTGAATTCATGCAATTTGAAATCGGAATATCAACTAATCTATACTTTCCCCCTATTGGCACAGCAGGTTTAGACCTAGTTTCTGTCAATGGGTATAATCTAGATCCTTGACCTCCACCTAAAATAATCGCAATCACATTTTTCTTTTTAGCTTTCATACTTTTTTAATTATTAAATTGTATAACTCTATGTATTCTTGACAAACTCTTTCCCAGGAATGATCTGTGAGCATTCCTATATTTCTGATTTTATTTAAGCTTTCCTTATCCTGATATAAATCTATTGCCCTCTGAATCGAATAACAAATATCCCCTATTGAAGATTGATCATGACATATACCATTTCCGTCATCTCCAAAATCAACTACTGTGTCTTTTAAACCTCCTGTTCTCCTCACAATTGGAATCGTTCCATACCGCAATGAGTACATTTGATTCAAGCCGCAAGGTTCTACTCTTGATGGCATTAATAAAAAATCTGCTCCTGCATAAATTAAATGTGCTAATTCCTCATTATATCCTATGAAAGTATTGTAATTCCCTTTATAGTCAGCTAATAAACTATTTAATTGATTTTCAATTTCCGTGTTTCCTGAACCTAAAATCAGAATATTGATCTCCTGATAGTTCTCGGACATAGCCAAAGCAGTAGCATGTGGTAACAGGTCCCCTCCTTTTTCTTCTAACAGCCTACCTATAAAACTGAATAATGGTTTTGTCGGGTCCAAATTAAAAAGGGTACAGAGTATTTCTTTATTCTGCTGCTTACCTACGGCAAAATTAGTAACAGCATAGTTTTTATCTAACATTTTGTCCTTTGCAGGGTCCCATACTTCAGTATCGATTCCGTTTAATATTCCTCTGGATTTATAGCGGACAAGATTAAACAGTTTCTCAAGTCCGTTAGCTGAATAATTAATCTCATTAAGATAGTTTGGAGAAACTGTAGTGACGGCCCAAGCGCACTTTATGCCAACAGCCAATGAATTAATGCAGTTATCCCATTCTAAAACATTCACATGGGACAAGTCAAATTCTGGCAAATAATTTAGTTTGTCAAATCCAAATTGCCCCTGATACAGACCATTGTGAATAGTAATCATCGAGGGAGTATTTTGCAATTTTTGATATTTATTGCAGTATAGCATCATAAAAGGGATTAGTCCCGTATGATGATCGTGGCAATTAATTACATCCGGCATTTCATCTCTTCCAATTATCCAATCTAAAGTGGCAATCTGGAAAGATAAAAATCGTTCAATATCATCCTCATATCCGTAAACATTCTTTCTATCAAATAGGCCCTGTATTTCTACAAGATAAAGTTCAAATCCTAGTTTATCGCTAGTCTCTTTAAGAACATTAAAAGAAAAATCAAATCTTCCTAATTTAATGGTACCCCAATGTACACAATCAAAATCATTTTCTTTCTTAAACTTCGTATCGTAACAAGGAACTACAACCCTTGCTAAATGCCCAGCTTTATTTTGATATTTTGGCAACGCTCCTACTACATCAGCTAACCCGCCAACTTTTGCCACAGGATAACACTCTGCACTAATATGAAATATTTCCATTTAATTACTTATATTGTTCATCAATCATTTACAATTATATTTGGGCGCCATAATTTCCTAAATGTAAATGTCAATAAATAGGTTGAAATTTTACTAATTATACTACTTTTATGCTTTTCTAAATTTAGTAAAAAATAAGCAAAATGAAAGCACACTTAAAAAATTATTGATATGACAAAAAAAACTTCTATTCATACACAATCATTGAAAATTCCTAAGTTTATAATCCTTAGCTGTAAGTTTATCTCTTTTATTTCTCCAAAACTGACCGTATTATATGCTGCTAAATTATTCACAACTCCCATAAAACATAAAGTTCCAAAAAGAGAATTACATATGGAGCGTGATAGCGTCAAAAAATTAGTTACTATTCCTACACTAAATAAACAAGTCGTTGTCTACGAATATGGCGAAAGTGAAAAGAAAGTTTTATTAGTTCACGGATGGTCTGGTCGGGGAACACAATTAGTAAAAATAGCTGATGAACTACTGAAATCTGGCTATTCAATAGTCAGTTTTGATGCTCCGGCACATGGTAAATCACCTGGTAATAATGGTATAATGACCGATTTTATTGCCGCAATTATAGAGATAGACAAACAATATGGTCCATTTGATGCGGCTGTCGGGCACTCCTTAGGTGGAATGTCAATTTTGAATGCCATTAAACAAGGACTTAAACTAAAATCTGCAGCAATTATTGGCAGTGGGGACATCGTACATGACATCATTGAGGATTTTGTCGCTAAACTTGAGTTAAATCCAAATTTCGCCAACCGTTTAAGATTACATTTCGAGAAAAAACATGGAGGAAAAATGAGCGACTACTCTGCTTATAGAGCTGCGGAGAACACTGAAATACCTTTGCTTGTAGTTCATGATAAAGATGACCCAGAAGTTCCAGTTAAAGCCAGCATTCACATACACCAACATTTATTAAATGGAACGCTAATGCTAACCGAGAGATTAGGACATCGTAAAATTTTAGGTAGTCATGACGTAATTGATAGGGTCGTAAAGTTCATCACGCATAACAAATAAACATAAATCAAATAATACATATATTATGAAGTACCCTTTAGAAAAAACCGAAGCGCAATGGAAAGAAGAACTAGGTTTAGAGCGTTATAAAATCCTTAGACAAAAAGGAACGGAACGTCCTCATACAGGAACCTACAACCTTCATTACGAAAAAGGAACCTATTGCTGCGGCGCCTGCAGTGAATCGCTATTTGAAAGTAACTCAAAGTTTGATGCACATTGTGGCTGGCCATCTTTCGACGAATCTATTCCAGGGAAAGTAGAATATATCAAAGACAATACACTCGGCATGAAACGCACAGAAATCCTTTGTGCTAACTGTGGTAGCCATCTAGGGCATGTGTTTGATGACGGACCTACAAAAACTGGACAAAGATATTGTGTAAACTCGCTATCAGTAGACTTTAAAGAGTAACATCCTGAATTATATCTCCGTAGTATTTAATAACGCTCTGATTTTTGATTGTAAATAAGAAAAAAAGACAAATTGAAGTTTTATATTTTTTGAAAAAAAGCTAAAAAACCCTTCCAATCTTTAAATTAGATTAAAAGGGCTTTTTAGTAAAGTAATAACAATAAGCTCCAGTAAGTAACTGCGATTTAACCGCGCCTTTTCTTAAAAAATTACAAGCACAGTTTATTAACTATTTGAGAAACGCCCGTTATTTCAGTAGTGCTTTCGATAGTAGGCCCAGCGACCCAAACCGTTTTATATGTAACTTCGGTAGCGGCTTTGGTGACTGCATTTGATCCTATCATGTAGCGGATCATTTTTACCCACTTTTTTAAAGTTTTATTTTTGTTTAAAGTTAGTTCTATCCAACTTTGTTTAGTACCCACTTTTTGAACATAAGGAGTGTTAATAACTGTACAAGGAGTACCGGAAATTTTTTGGGTCACAACAATGTCTTTTGCTCCATAATCGACACATGCTTGTTTGTATTCCTGCGAAACTCCAGATTCGAACGAGGCTATAAAAGGACTACCCACTGATACCCCAACAGCACCATAAGACAACATATCGTCCAGTTCTTTTTTAGTACTGACACCTCCTGCGGAAATAACAGGCAATGTGGTTTTTGAATTCAATTCTTTAATCAATTCTTCAGGACCAAGGTTCC
>JBLIKQ010000032.1:0-21653 GCA_047635475.1 Porticoccaceae bacterium | reverse complement strand
AAATTCTTCAAAAATACAAGCAATTGCAAGATATTATTGCGATTCTAGGTATGGAAGAATTATCTGAAGAGGATAAATTGGCAGTTTCTAGAGCACGTCGTGTGCAACGTTTCTTGTCTCAACCATTTCACGTTGCAGAGCAATTTACAGGATTAAAAGGAGTATTAGTAGATATCAAAGATACCATCAAAGGATTTAATATGATTATGGACGGTGAATTAGATCACTTACCTGAATCAGCATTTAACCTTAAAGGTACAATTGAAGATGCTATCGAGGCTGGAGAGAAAATGTTGGCAGAAGCATAATTCAATTAACAATGGATAATTAACGATTGACAATTACTTAAAATTATCAATTCGCAATTGCCAATTATCAATTAAAAAATTATGATTTTAGAAATAGTATCACCAGAAGCTTCATTATTCAAGGGAGAAATAACTTCGATATCCGCACCAGGTGTTGACGGAAGTTTTCAAATTTTAAATAATCACGCGGCAGTTGTTTCCTTGCTTCAGAAAGGGACTGTAAGTATTACAGCGCCAAGTTTTGAGTTTGATAAAGCGACAGCGGGCTTGTTTACTAAAGTAAGTGCTGAGAATTATACCTTAGGTATTTCGTCAGGAACTTTAGAGATGAAGAACAATAAAGTAATTGTGCTAGTAGACTAGAGCAATTTTAATTTAATAGATAAGGAAAAGCCTAACAGTGATGTTAGGCTTTTTTTGTGCTTGTTTTTCAGAGTGTTTTTTTCCTTGGTAAATGGACAGCTAAACCCGCTCATAAAAGCTCTTTATTGAGTTGATAGCAATAAAAAAATGTAATAAAAAAGATACAAAGGTGTTTTTATTACTTTTTTTAACCTATTTTTGATAAGATTTTTATTCCATTTTTAGTATATCGCTGCATTTTTATTTTTTTGTAAGCAAGAATAATTCCAGTTGCAGAGTATAAAGTAGGATTAAAAAAACGAATCATTTTACAAATAACTACATACATTTTTAATTAAATAAACAGGTCCCCATGAAATCAAAATTATTTTTACTATCGTTTTTAATGTTGTTCACTTTTACAACAAATTATGCGCAAACTTCAGCTTCACAATCAGGTATTGCCGTACAAGGAATAGCTAGAAATAGCAATAATACTGCTTTGACAAGTCAATCTATAAGTTTTTCTTTTGAGCTTTATTATAAAGATTCTAATGGTAATTCAGAGACCATAGGGTCTATTGAGACTATAAGTTTGATGACAGATGCTTTTGGAGTTTTTTCACATGTGATAGATCCTTTAGCTGTAAACAGTTCTAAATTTTCAAATTATCAGGTATACTTAAAAATATCAACAGGGACTCAAGAAATTTCTAATGAGATGTTAAAACATGTTCCTTATGCAATTGCTGCAAATAACGGAGTTCCAGCGGGTTCCATTATGCCATATGTTGGTGCAGAGGCACCAGTAGGTTGGTTGTTATGTAATGGTAGTGATGTTCCAAATCCATCTGCATTGTATACTCTTATTGGCGCTAAAACCCCGAAATTAGGCGGTATGTTTTTAAGAGGCGCTGGAACAAATGACTATACTGCCGTTGTTACAACAATTAATGAAATTCAAGATGACAGTTTTCAAAAGCATAGGCATGACGTAAGCTTAAAGGCAGAACCAAATCACAAGCATAATACAGAAGCGCTGGGGGGAAATCTTAGCGTTATGAACGTAACTAGTAATGATTTTCATGCTCAGTCCGTTTTAGATAAGTTTATGAGAAATGTTCAAAGTGATGCAGCGGGTGGGCATAATCACACTGTAACGGAAGTTGAAAAGGGAAGTGACGAAACCCGCCCGGTTAACTACGGCGTGAACTACATTATAAAACTATAAAAAGTTAATATGAAAAAGCTATTTATAACAATGGGGCTCTTGTTTCTGGTAACGGGGCTCTGGGCGCAAAATGATAAAGGGGCTAAAGTGGTCACTGTATCCCAGGCCATAAAGTTCACTGATTCTATTGGTACTACTAATTTTACAATGCAAGTAGGACTTCCTTATCTGGGAGAAAACATCAATAGTGTTGAGCGTATCACAGATTCGTTAGATATTCGTTTCCCTTGGGACATCTTGTATTTATTCCCCACTTTTACTGAAGCAGAAGGGTCTTTTGATGTTTCAAAAGGTTATTTTGGAGACAAAATTCTAATAAGTTGGAATATAAGGAATAATAACGATGTTATAACTACACTTAAATTGTCCAGAAGAGAATATAGTGATAGTCCGGCCGAGTGGGCTGACGCCGATTTTCTCAAAAATATTTCAAAAACGGAAACCGAATACGAAGATAAATACGTTGAAGGTGGTGTTTTATACGAATATAAGTTAGCTGCAGAGGGGGTAAGTAAAACTGAAGCATTTGGTGCTACTTATATCACAGGAATTGGTTTTAGAAACCCAACAGCAGTAATTACAGGAAATGTGAGCTATAATGGGGGGAGTCCCGTAAAAGATGTTGTTGTTACGGCAAAATCACAGGGAAGCTCTATAAATTTAGGAAGCGCACTTGAAATTCCCGGTGCAGGACAGCTGGAAATAGAAGAATTAACTAAAAACATTACAACAGCAGCAACATTACAAGCCTGGATGCGTCCTAAAACTGCGTATACTAGTAATACAGAGACAGCTATCCGTTTGTTTCAATTAAAGGAAAGTATGGAATCTGGTAGTGAAATAGATGTTGAAGTAAATTTACAGTTGAATGCAAAAACATTAAAAGTTAAAATAGGAGATGCTGAATATACTATGCAAAACTTTTACCCGTCGGGAGGAGTTGATTCCAGAGGAGACGATGTATTAGACTCTATTCATAACTTTAATAAAAATTTTATACATTATTCTGTACAAATGGAACAGAATAGTATTCCTAAATTATTTATAAACGGAAGAGAAATAAATAAGGCATACGAAACTAAGGTTAATGAAATAATAAAAAAACATGGTGATGCTAGTGCTGATACTTTTAATGTAACCATACCAACAAATAAAACGACTTTAAGCTTAAGCGGAGCAGAGACTAACTGGAATAACCTGAAAGTAGGTGGTCAAAGGGCGGCTTATGTTGATGAAATTAGAATTTGGAAAGATACTTTGAGTGCTGTGAACATCAGGACGGATTACAGCCGCTATATTGCTGGTAATAATGACAATTTAATAAGTTATTTAAGTGCTAATGAAAATGCGGGGCAATTTGCCTATGATATTTCCAGAACGGGCTTCAATTATAATAAAAATAACGGAAATTTAGGAACGGGCAATGACAAGGTTGCGTGGGCTAAGGGTGCCGGCACTATTCCAACTGCCAGTCAATTAGGTGTTCTAGGCGTTACAGATGATAACGGAAATTACGAAATCACTTCTATCCCTTATTCGGGAACCGGAGAATCATTTAAGATCACCCCAATGTATGGTCTACATCAATTTGAGCCAGGCCAGCAATTAGTCTTTTTAGGAGAAGGCTCTGAGGTGGTTAATAAAATTGACTTTAAAGATAAATCATCTTTCATTTTTAAAGGAAGAGTGTTGTTTGACACTAGAGGGGTTTTTAAATCGGCTGTACAGTTAAATAGTCCTATACCCACATCTGATAGCCCTACATATACGCCTAATTTCGAGGATTTATCCGAAGGAATTGCTTATATCAAGGGCCCGGGGATTTTAGATGAAGGATACAATTATTATCAAAAAGGAAATGAAAAATTTGATAAAGGGTTGTATTGGCTAAATGATAATGGCACTCCTTACGATGGTACAGATCAAACACTAAAAGATGACGATTATTTAGAAAAATATGCTTCAATTTACTCAGAAGGAGTAAATATTTACATAGATGGGAATATTGTCTTAGATGAAAATAACAGACCGAAGGTTACAGATGCTGCCGGATTTTTTGATGTAAGCGTGCCTATTGGGAATCATTATATCACCTTAAAAAAAGACGGGCATCAATTTACTTATAATAGCAGGTTTCCTGCAGCAGCAGGAACATTTAAAGAATTTTTTGAAGATTCAAATGAAGCTGTAGTTTTTATTGATGAAACGAGAGTCACCGTTGTGGGTAGAGTTGTAGGAGGTTCTGTCGAATCTCAAAAAGAAATTGGGTTTGGAGAAAACGGAATTTTTCAAAAAACAATTACGGATACAAATGGAAATTCCAAAAAGATAACCGTAAGCTCTTTAAACAATATTGGTGTTGCAAATATTACATTGGGCTATATTTCTTCCGGAACTACCGTAAGTCTTCCCTCTTCAGAGTTTAATTTTTCAACAAATAGTGAGACTGGAGAATATAGAGTTGAAGTTATGCCGCTTAAATACCAATTGGCACAAACGAATGGTCTAAAAATAGCTAACAATACGGATAATATAGCGCTATTAGATTCTAATTTGGACTTGTTTTTTTCTGAAGTTAAGGCAGAAATCCAACCCGAGTTTGAATACCCAGATGGGACTACTGAAACCGGAGAACCGTATAACTATGAGAAAAGTTTTACTTACAGAAGTACACCGGTACTTCGCGTTCTAAGTCAATCATCTGAAAAGGAAATTAAAGTTGATGGCGAAATGATTAGTACAGATGGGTTTGACCATCCGGTATATAACCAGTTTCAGCTTTATGAAATAGTATTACAAAGTTTTGAAAAATACACCAATTATGATGCAGCCAGCCCAAGAGAAGTTACAGTTCCTGTAACAGATGGCGAGCTTGACATCACAAATAATTTAGCGTTTACTAATAATGAGTTAGAGGAGCGACATGCAAACGATGCCAGTATTATTAATTATACATTTAGAGCGGGTAAACTTAATATTTCTGGAGATTTTGCAAACACCTTAGATATTAAATATGTTTTAAATGATATTCCCTACGAAGTTGAAAATAAGTATGCTAAAAAAGGAATCGTTTTAGGCGGCGTATCAGACGGAACTCAAACTTTTGTTACAGCATCACCTGATGTTCCAGATATTATTTTAAGAGACCCTCCAGGGTCTAATAGCTTTGCATCGATTGAAAGTGGGCAATCTATCTCTTTTACTACATCAAATAGTTATAAAAATGAATCAGGTGATTTTATTGGAGTCGATATTTCCTTAGGGCCCGATATAGAAATAACTTTTGGAGTTCCACCAGGCCCTAGTGTTAATTTAGATATTACTGCAGATGTATCAACAGGAATTTCTACATCAACATCAACGATAGATGGTAACAGTATAAATAAAACATATACGTTTAACCAAACCATTTCTACCAGTGATGATCCTTTGTATGTAGGTGCAGACGGCGATTTGTATATAGGGCAATCTAAAAATTATTTCTATGGTAGTTATAATAAGGTAGAACCATCAACTACGATTCCTACAAAAAATGTAGAAGGGGAATTAGTAGAAATGACACCTGATGAATATGTCAATATAAGTCGAAATCTTAATTCACCTATATACATAAGTACCCAGAAGAGAATTAGCTTTAAAGAAGAGCCTCTAAATACATTTTTTATATATTCTCAAAAACAAATTATTGATTATTTAATTCCCCAATTGCAATTACTCTCTGTTAACGCAATAACACAAGCGGAAAAAGACGCTGATCCTACTTTACAAGATAAACCAGGTATTTTAACCCAAGAACAATACTTAGATCAAGTAAGTTTATGGCGAAAATTAATTTTAGAAAATGAAAGATCAAAATATTTAGTAAAAAATGACAGAGATAATGTAAAACAGTCGCTTGTAACTGTAGTTGACGATTTTCGATATGAATTAAATGATGCTTTTTCAAATGCTGATTCTGGCACTATTGATGCACGTATTATGGATGTTTTATATGATAAGACAGAAGTTAACGATAAAGTTGCGGCATTATTAAACAGTAATTTTGAAAATAATTTTTCTTTTGATGCCGGCGTGGGAGAATTTACAAGAAGTGTTGAAACAACTGTAGTTGCTGCAAAATCAACTGAATTTAATTTATATTTGAATGAATCTATTGCTGCAGCTTTAGGTGTAACATTAAATGGAGTTGGCATGGTAGCAAATCTCTCTGGTTATACAGAAAAAGAAATAAATTCTTCTTTATCAACCGAAGAGCAAACTACCACTACCATAAGCTATACACTTAAAGATAATGATAAAGCAAACTTATTGAGTGTAGATGTGGTTAATTTATTTGATGGTTATGGTCCTATATTTAGCACGATAGGCGGGGTAACCTCTTGCCCTTATGAAGATGCAGAGCGCTCTGTGTTTTATAACCATGCAGATTATGATCCGCAAGCCGCTCAAATTGTAGCACTACCAGAAGATAAACAAGAAGAACTAAGTTATGCCACACAACGTGCCGAAATCCCTGAAATACTGGTTACTGTTGCAAGCGTAAGTAATGTGTCAGAAAGTAGTAAGGCTGAGTTTGACTTAATTCTTAAAAACAATAGTGCTTCTGAAACGGATCATTATTTTACCTTGTATGTAGATAATTTAACCAATCCGGATAATGCGCTTATAAACATAGAACAAAATGGTACGGTGGTATTTGTACCCTACGGTCAGTCTGTATCCTATAAAATGACGCTAGGCAAATCTGCGTCAGACGTATATGATTATGAGAACATTAGAGTGGTATTAGAATCTAGGTGTGATGTTGATGTTTATTCTGATGTATTTGTTAGCGCAAAGTTCGCGCCTTCTTGTACGGAAGTAGAATTAAAAGCACCTTTAGATAATTGGGTTTTTAATAACCGTGCTGCGTTTAATACAGATGGTTCCATAAATAAAATACCAGTAGAGATAACAGGGTTTAATGTTGCTTTTAATAGTTTTAAGATAATTGATTTAGAGTACCGTTTAGCCTCTCAATCTACCTGGACAAAGTTACAAACGTATTACGGGAGTCAAGCGGAGTATGATATTGCATTTGATGCAGGCGAAAGAGCTATTTCATTAATAAGTAATACCGATAAACCATCGTATGATTTTGATATTGTAGGTTTAAGTTTACCAGATGGTAATTATCAATTACGAGCAAGAAGCAGCTGTAAAAATGAGACCCAGTTTGTATCTGATGTCATAACGGGTCGAGTTGATTTAAATTCTCCTCAAAAATTTGGAACTCCATTACCAATTGATGGTATTTTAGGAGCGGGCGAAGATTTGAGAGTGAGTTTTAATGAAAACATCTTTTATAATTCAGCAGAAAGTTTTATCGAAATAAAAGGACCAACCAACCAATTGCCCATAAATAATAATGTTTCCTTATATTTTGAAGGTGTTGCTAATACAATGGTCATTAACAATCCAAAAATAACAACAGGAGATTTGACGCTTGAGTTTTGGATGAAGATGAAGAGTAGTATAGAAGTAGAAACCGCTTCAATTATTACTCAAGAGTCTGGTTTGAGGATTGGATTGGATAATGGAGAAATCTATTTCACTCTCGGGGACCTAACCACTCCAGGCGCCACTATTGCCACTGATAATTTATTCCACCATTATACCTTTACCCATAAAAACAGTACAGGTGAATTAAGTATTTATCAGGATGATAAAGTAATTGCTGGTGTAACTGGAAATGGGAATCTGCCTTTTACTAATAACAATCCCTTGGTAATAGGAGGAAATACATTTATTGGCAATATGCATGACTTGCGTTTATGGAATAAAACCATAAGTCTAGATGATGCCTATGCAAAAATGAATGACAAGTTAATTGGTAATGAAGCCAACCTTATTGGCTATTGGTCAATGGACGAAGGTAGAGAGGACGTCGCAAAAGACTTAGCGAGATATAAACATGCCATTGTGAATGCCTCTTGGGATATAAAGCCCAAAGGAACTTCTTATGAGTTTGTGAATGGTCAATCCTTAGCTTTAGACAATGTTAATTTTGTACAATTAACAAAAGAAATGGATGCGACAGTATCTTTCTGGATGAAAACCGGAGTTTCTCAAGAAGCAACCTTATTTTCAAACGGAAGAGGTGATGGTACAGATATTCAGACGAATGGTTTTGCTAACAACTGGGCCATCAACATGAATACGACTGGTAATTTGACTCTTGAAAGTGAAGGAAACTCTTATAGCTTAACTAGCAAATCAGTAGCAGATGATAACTGGCATAATGTGACTTTGTTGTTCAATCGAATAGGTTCGTTAAGAACCTACGTAGATGCTGCGCCAGTTTCCTCAAACCAAATGACGACTATTGGCGGTTTTTCAGGAGGCAAAATTTGGCTAGGTGCCAGAGGTTTTAAAGATGGAGGTGGCGAAACGGTTGATCGCCCATTTACAGGTAAAATAGATGAATTCCGGTTATGGAATACATTAAGAAATGTGGAGCAAATAAGTAGAGATCGATTCAATGAAGTTGATTTTGAAAGCATCGGTTTACTATTATATGTAAGAATGAATGCACCAGATCCTGCAACTTTAAATGGACCAAAATATTATCATGCCTATAGCAATCAAACGGTAATTTCAACTAATGCTGTTTTAAGCAGTGGTGTAGCAAATTATTCTGAGGATGTTCCTGCAATTAAACCAGAAAGAAATTTAATTAAGTTTTTAGTAAATTATGTGATTAATGAAGATGAAATGATTGTTGAACCTGTAGTTACTGACTGGGCCTCTCTAGAAGGACAGATTCTGGATATCACTGTTGCTGCGATGTATGATGATGCTGGTAATAAGCAGCCATCCCCTATTACCTGGACGGCTTATGTAAAACGAAATGAAGTGAGCTGGTTTGCAGAAGGCTATAATGAAATTGTTGATATAGTAAAAAATAGTGGTGCAGAGAAATCATTTGAAATTACACTACTCAATAAAGGAGGTAAAGGACAAGCATTCAATATCTCAAACATACCAAGTTGGTTAAAATTGAGTAAAAGTTCCGGGACCATAAATCCAGACAGTAAAACAATAATTACAGCAACAATAGATAAAGAGCTGACGCCAGGTGAATACTTGGAGAATTTGTATTTGCAAACGGACTTTGGTTACGATGAAAAATTACAAATTAAACTTAGAGTTTTAGCTCCTGCACCAGATTGGGCTGTCGACCCTAGTTTGTATAAGCATAGTATGAACCTGGTGGGAAGAATAAAAGTAGACGCAAAGTTTTCTGAAGATTCCTATGATAAAATTGCCGCATTTTCTGATGGCAAAGTGAGAGGTTCCGTAAATCTAGTTTACAATGATGCCTACCAGGAATATTTTGCCTTCCTTACTGTGTATAGTAACGCTGATGATGATGAAGACATAAAATTTAAAATCTGGGATTCCTCACAAGGCAAAGTGATAATAGCAAATGTGGACAAGAAGGACTTCATTCCTTTTGAACAAAATGGTATACTGGGAAAACTAAGTCAACCAGTAATTTTTGCAAACTCTAGCCTAGTACAGCAAAATATTACTTTTAATAAAGGTTGGACCTGGGTGTCGATGAATGTGCTTGATGCTAATTTTGCAGATCTTAATGAATTGACTAAGGGTTTAAGTTTAGAAACAGATGATCGAATTCAAAGTCATTCGCCTGCCCGTTTAGAAACCTACTATAAAGATGAATCTACACCAGCTCAAAGTAGTTGGTCAGGAGAAATTAGTGATTCAATAGGACTTACTAATACTAAAATGTATAAAGTATTTACAACAAATCAGAACACATTAGTATTAAAAGGAGCTGCTGTAGCTATTTCTAATTGGAATTTCCCAATTCAAACAAACTGGAACTGGCTTCCTTATATTTTATTAGGAAACCAACTCACTAACGAAGCATTAGCTTATTTTGATGCGACTGATGGTGATGTTATTAAGTCTCAAAGCTTATTCGCGATTTATGATCCTCTTGTAGGGTGGAATGGAACGCTGAATTACTTAGAATCTGGTACAGGATACATGATTAAATCTAGTAAAGAGCAAAGCTTCACGTATCCAAATTATTTGGCAAAAGCCGGTAAATTTAACAGGGGTAAAAACCAAAATAGCTTAACTGACTTAGACCAGGAAACAATTATGTCTGAATTTACGCAGTATGCTTACAATATGAATGCTGTAGTTTCATTACCGCAGGGATATGATGAACTGTTTGTCTATGATGCTAAAGGGGTTTTAAAAGGAGCTACAGTGAATCAAGATATCAATAATAAAGCACTTAGTTTTATAACCGTATATGGTGAAATGCCTGAAACATTGGTATTTTATATTGGAGATGGAATCAATAAAAAAAGAACCTCCAAAAGTTTTAGTTTCAAAGGCAATGATGTACTTGGAACAATTGCAAAACCAATAATTATAGGGGAGAGTATAGACAATGTCACCATCTATCCTAATCCGTTTGATAATGAAATCACTATAAAAGTGAATGCAGTTAAGGATCAAGTTGTTTCCATACAGCTTTATTCATTGACAGGTCAAATGCTACTTGATGAAAAACAAGATGTTGTTAGTGGTGAGAATCTATTGAAAATTCAACCAAGAGTATCGACGGGATCCTACTTACTTCAAATTAAAATCAATGGAGAAAAGGTAATTAACAAAGTGATGAAAAAGTAGTATTCAAAATACACAGCTCCTAAAGTAGTTTTGTTAAAAGCACTTTGGGAGCTTTAATGAATTAAATTTCAAAAAATGAAAAATTATATATATCGTGCCATCGCACTGCTTTTGATAAGTAGTTCCGTTTTTGGGCAGGCTCCAAACTGGAGCGTTGATGAAAATAAGTATCAATATACCATGACCTTTGTTGGGTTTTTAAACAGCGATGGGAATGGATTAGTTAATACAGATGATAAAGTCGCTGCCTTTGTAAATGGAGAGTGTCGTGGAGTTACATCTGTGATCTATGTGGAAAGTGAGAAGCGATATTGTACGTATTTGACCGTTTTTGCTAATGAGAATAATGAAACGGTTAGTTTCAAAATTTATGATTCAGCAAAGGATGTAGTTAAAAGTATAGACAAAACAGTATCGTTTAAAATAAATGAACATTATGGGAACCCTTTTCAGGCCTATAGTTTCGCAAAGCCGGCTTTACAGTCAGGAGCACAGATGTTAGACCTTAGCTTTACTGATGTCGTTAGAAACAACATAGTAATTGAGGGTTCTCAAATAACGGTCTACCTCAATAAAGGACAGGATGTAGTTAATTTGAATGCTAATTTCAATTTAAGTATGGGTGCTGAGGTTTACATAGGAAGAGAAAAACAAGTTTCTGGCAGCAACTCATTAAATTTTACAAACCCAATTGTTTTCAGTGTGCTATCAGAAGATCAATCCATAATTAAGGAATGGACTGTTGTCGTTAAAACGGCAACTGGAAATGGAACCTATTATAAAAAAGAGGCTGTTTGTTATGAAGGGGGATCCATAAAGCTATTATTTCCTGTAGAAAAAGAAGAAGTTGTTTTAAAAAGCGGAGGGATTACTTTATCTACTCAAACAATTAATAATGGGGAGCTGATTTTTAGTAATTTAAGCGAAGGCACTTATGAAGTTAGTGTTGGTGGAAGTTTTAAAGAAATTACAATTAATTTGAAAAACGCCTTATGAAAACGCCATAAACAGCTAGCGTTTATGACAAACAAGTACAGCTAAATAAAAAAGTGAGATCAGAGATGATCAATAACAAAGTAAATTTTACGTATATGAAATCTAAATCATTTAGTATTTTAATTGCATTTATAATAATGCTATCCAGCTGTTCAGAAGAGCAGGAATTTAAAACAATAACTCCTGCTAGTATCGCTTTTGTTCATGAAGACCGTTCGCCCCTACTAGAAGGGGAATGTATCGATCCAAACACTAATTATGCTTTACTAGTTAAAACAAATGTAGAAGGTACTGGGATTTTCAAATCCACAAAAATTGAATACACTTTAAATGGGGTTCCTTTTATTATGTCTTTTATGAGTGATGGAGAACAAATAAATCCAATTCAACTTATAGATGGTCAGAATAAAGCCCAAATTGTTGGAACTCCTTATAAAGCATACCTTATTTTTAACACTCATGAGAATTTTGAGTTAGTGGAGTAAATGGCAGTAAATGGTTCTTAAGTTTACTAGGATTTTCCTGCTGGGGGGTTCTCAGGAACTTTAGAGATGAAGAACAATAAAGTAATTGTACTAGTAGACTAGAACGATTTCACTATATAAAGAAAGCCGAAACTTAATTATTTTGGCTTTCTTTATTTTACGGTCAAATCGTAAGCCTGTTTCAATTTTTTCACTATAATTTCTATTTCTTCTCCATTCAAATGGCCAAAGCCTAAACGGATAGCGCAAGTGTCTTTGTCTTGATAAAGTATGGTTTTAGGCAAAAACAAATCATAGCGTAGCGCTTGTTCTGAAAGTTGAACTAAGGAAATTACCGTATTAAACTGTAACCATATCGCTAAGCCACCCGTAGGCTTTTTAAAACGGATAACATCTTTAAAATTTGCTTCAAGACATTGGTATAAAAAATCGCGTCTTTGCTTATAGACTAATATGTTTTTTTTGAGTAATCGATGAATTTCACCTTCATATATCAATTCGGACAGCATTTGTTCTTGTGTCAAATCGCCTTGGCGATCTAGCATTTGCAAATAGTTCTTGGCTTCTGAAATTAAATTTTCCGGGGCTACTACAAATCCTGTTTGAAAACTCGGAAATAAAGACTGCCCAAGTTTCCCCAAATAAATTACCATTCCATTTGCATCCGAGCTGGCCATAGGTAGCATAGCCAAGCCTTCAAACTGAAAATCATAGTCATAATCATCTTCAATGATGGCAAACTGGTATTCCTTTGCAAGTTGTAATAGCTTTAAGCGACGTTCTGCTGTTAATGAAACAGTTGTGGGATAATCACGATTGGCACAAATATAAACAGTCCGAATTGCCCCTCTTACAAAATGTATTTTAATATAATCGACATCTAAGCCTTGATCGTCACTAGGGATTGTTTTAATGGTCGCGCCCGATTGTTGAAAAATCATATTGGCTGCATAATTGCTCAAATCCCCAACCAAAACCACATCTTTTGGGCGAATTAAAAGCTGCGATATGATGTACAAACTCATTTCTGTACTTCTTGTGCTGATGACGTTTTTTGGTTTTATGTGAAGTCCCCTTGTAGCATTTAGAAAATTACACAGTTGGTTTTCAAATACAGAATAGCTTGTTTTTTTATTTTGATTCCATTTTGAAATTAATGACTTACGTTTCATAGAAGCGCCATACCATTTTGAAAACTCATGAATGGGATGCAGCCGTAAATCGGGTTGTCCATCATTCAATTCATACTTTGCTTCCGAAAATTCTCGTGTTGATGATAAATGAAAAGAGGGTTGAAAGGGAAATCCAGTTGTTTCTGCAAAATTATAAATATCTCCTAGTCGGTTCGAACCCGCTTTTATTGTAGCTGTTCTCTGTCCAGGAACCGATATAAATGTCCCTTTATTAGCAATTATTTCAACCCAACCTTGGGAAGCTAATTCATCATATACTGCAACGGCCGTGTTTCGGTGGACATTTATTAATTGGCTAAATACTCTAGTTCCGGGCAATAAAGAACCTCCTGCTAAATAACTGCGCTGAATGGCATTGATGATTTGTTGTGAAATTTGTATATACACAGGGCTGGCACTTGATTTATCAAAGTGGATAAGACTTTTTAACAATGCATTAGCCGGACTATCTATCATTTTAAAACTGGACTATTTTAGTAGTCCGGAAAGGTACTACTTTTGCAACGTTTTAAAATAATTCAACACTATAATAAATGAAAAATAAATACTTTTTAGGTTTTTTTTTAATCTGTTCTTTGATCTTAAATGCACAGGAAAATAAGCAAAAAATAGATTCTCTACAAGAAGTGGTTATTACATCAAGTAGGATTGATTTGCCCTTCAAAGAAAATTCCAGAACCATTCAGTTGATTACTGCCGAGGATATAAAAAAATCTGGCGTAACAAATGTTGCCGATGCTTTACAGCAAATTGCAGGTATTGATGTAAGACGTCGCGGAACTAGTGGTACGCAAGCTGATTTATATATACGGGGCGGAAGTTTTGATCAAACCCTGCTACTTATAGATGGTTTCAAGGTAGACGATGCTCAAACGGGACATCACACGATGAATTTAGCATTGCCAATTGAAGTTATCGAGAGAATTGAAATTATAAAAGGGCCAGCAAGTCGAGTATTTGGTCAAAATGCTTTTACAGGCGCTGTCAATATCGTTACAAAGTATTCACTTGATAATGATGCTTCATTGCGGCTTCAGGCGGGTTCTTATGGTCAATTTAGTGCTGCTGTTACCGCTGGAGTTAGTTTAGATGAAAGCAATCATATTTTACATTTTTCAAAAAACATATCGAACGGTTATCGCTATAATACAGATTTTGACAATCAGAATTTTGTATTGAAGAGTGTTTTCAATAAAAATAAATTGCCAATAACGATGTTGGTTGCCTTATCGGAAAAAAACTTTGGTGCAAATGGTTTTTATGCTTCGCCAGCAGCTATTGATCAATATGAGGAAACAACGGCTAGTCTAGTTGGTTTTTCAACAGTTATTAAAAAAGGTAATTTTACGTGGAAGCCAAAGGTATATTGGAGGCGTAATGAAGACGAATATATTTATATTAGAAAGAATCCGTCTATTTACAGGAATTTGCACATTTCAAACAAAATTGCTGCAGAATTAAATGGATCGTATATCTCAAATTTTGGTGTTACTGGCTTTGGTATAGAAACTGCTAAAGTGTTTCTTTCGAGTAATAATCTTGGAGATAATAACCGTTTTCTGAGTACTTTGTTTTTAGAGCATCGTATGGAATTCTTTAATAAAAAACTAGATATTACTCCGGGAGTAGCGATGACTTATTTTTCTGACTTCAAATTTTTTGCTTTTCCTGGTATAGATGTTGGATATGAATTGCTTGATAACCTTAAGGTATACGGTAATTTGGGTTATACCTACAGAATTCCAACTTTTACCGATTTGAATTATAAATCTCCAACTACGATAGGGAATGCTAGCTTAGAGCCGGAGAAGGCATTTTCGCAGGAAATTGGTTTGAAATGGAATACATCTAATTTCAATTTGTCTGCGGCGGTATTTAATCGCAATTCTAATCATTTAATTGATTACGTAAAAATGGAGTCTAGCGATCCTTGGCAAGCGCAAAACATTCAGGATGTGATCACTAAAGGTTTTGAAACACAACTGCTTTATAATTTTAATCTTAATTCATTTGCTCAAAAGTTACAGTTCGGCTATTCTTTTATTCAGAATGATATAGGACAAAGCAGCTTTGCTTTCTCACAGTATTCTTTGAATTCACTGAAGCATCAGTTTGTGGGGAGTTACAATATGCAATTCTTGAAAAATTTCACCAATACGATTTCGTATCGTTATGCGGAACGAACTGCTGGAGATTCATATTCAGTTGTAGATCTGGGTGCTTCCTATACTGTACATGCTTTTGAGTTGTCTTTGTTTGCTAACAATATTTTCAACTCGGAGTACACAGAAACGAATTTAGTTCCTATGCCAAAAGGCAATTTATTGTTTGGAATACAATATAACTTTAGATAGATAATCACAATCTAAACCTAAAGTTCCATATTATCGGTAGACTTTTTATATTTTCGGTATATGAAATCTTTTCCAAAACTAGTGCAGCCGGAACTAAATCAACAGGTCCAAAACGATGCTTTGCAAAAAGCTGCTTTGCCCGATGGTTTAATCGATTTTGCATCAAATCATTACTTAGGTTTTTCTAAGTCAGAAATTATTTTTAAGAATACGGGCAAGTACTTAATTAAAAACAAATTAATTGAAAAAGCAGCGACTGGTGACCGATTTTTATCTGGGAACCAACAGTTGTATCGAGAAACGGAAACTTTTATTGCCAATTTTCATCAAACGGAAGCTGCCTCAATTTTCAATTCGGGTCGCGATGCTAGTTTTAGTTTTTTTAGTGCAGTTCCTCAAAAAGGAGATTTGATTTTATACGATGAATTGTGTTATGAGTCTATTTATGACGCTATTCAATTGTCGAATGCCAAAGCTTTTAAATTCAATCACAATGATTTTGAAGATTTAGAAAGCTTAATCCAAAACCATAGACCTAAGACCCAAGACCCAATACGTATTTACATTGTCACCGAATCTGTTTTTTCGATGGATGGCGATTGTCCCAATCTAGAAGAATTAGTACGGGTTTCAGATAAGTACCATTGTTATTTAGTAGTGGATGAATCACATGCCTTGGGTGTTTTTGGTTCAAAAGGCGAAGGATTTGTTCAAATGCTAGCTTTGCATGAGCAGATTTTTGCCCGTATTCTGACTTTCGAAAATGCTTTAGGATGTCAGGGAGCAGCGATTTTAGGTTCGGTTCAATTGAAGGATTGTTTAGTGAACCTTGCCCAAAACTTTAAGTATGTCAGGGGATTGTCTCCCCATGATGTAGCGACGGTCCTAACGGCGTACAATAATTTGGATAGCGAAAATAAAGATATTGCCGCTCTTCGCAAAAACATCATTCATTTCAATCAGGAAAAGAACATGTTGGGGCTGAAGCAATTGTTCGTACACAGTAAATCAGCAATACAGTCGGCCATCATTCCTGGTAATGCAAATGTCACATCCATAGCTCAAAAACTACAAGAAAAAGGATTTGATGTGAAAGCGATACTTTCACCAATGGTTCCCGAAGGGCAGGAACGACTTCGTTTTTGTTTGCACAGTTTTAATTCGAAAGAAGAAATTAGTGAAGTGTTGCGATTGTTGAGTGTTTTTCTTTTTTCGCCTCAGATGTAAAATTTTCGCAATGATTATAAAGATAGGAAACCCGTTTTTTATTCACAACAGCCGCGTCATCCGCGTTCCATTGATTCTAATTCTTTAAGTTTCTCATAGACTAAATTGCTCTCAAAACCTCTACGAAGCAGATAGTCACAAAACTTCTTTCTTTTCTTCAGCATATTCGTTTCCCTGATCGTTTCCCATTGTTTTTCCGAAGCGGTATCAAACGTTGTGAGATATTCTTCTTGTGAAATTTCTTTTAGTGCCAAGTTAATGTTGTAGGTAGTTATGTTGCGAAACTTCAGTTCATTTACGATTCGTACTCTTCCCCAGTGCTTGATTCGGTGTTTTCCTCTGGCAAAACTGCAGGCAAAGCGGCTTTCGTTAAGGAAATTATCGTTGATAAGATGAGATATAACAACAGTAGTTTCTTCAGAATCCATTTTCAGACTTCTCAACTTCTGTTCCACTTCAGTATGACAGCGTTCCTGGTAGGCGCAATAATGCTCCATCTTATTTATCGCTTCTTTTATGGAATAAATAGGATTCATAGGGTTTTTTTGAAAAGCAAGTTAGGGTATAAATATATGGAACAATAGCTCTTATTAAATAGTAAAGCACTAGAATTATAGTAATAATAGAGGGCGCTTTTCGGTTTGTCACGTCGGATTTAAAAGACATTGATGTGAAATAGAAAGAGAATGTTACAGGATATCAAAACTATGCTACAGAAAGAGGGATTGTATTTGAAAGAGTAATTATCAACTGTGTCACTGTATAGTCAAAGTATTAGTAATAGCTTTTAAATGTTTGCGGGTTGAGTGTTAGCAAGAGGATTAGTTTTTTATCCAAGTTGAATTGTACTCTGGTAGTAAATGGAGTCCTATAATGCAGATAATAGTCAAGTTATTATGATCGGACTAGATTGTTTTTATTGATTACATCGCTCTATTAAATGGGTTGTGTATGTAAGTTTCGTAGATATGTAAATATCACTAAAACAGGGTATTGTATATATGTAAGATAGTTCTTATTTTTATAGACGGTATTTATAAAGACTGCAAATGAAATTAAAATTAATTTTTCAGCTAGTAGCGATTTTAGCGCTTTCGAATAAGCTTTTTGGACAAGTTATATTCGAAAATAAAATTAATGGAATCAATCCTTCTTCGAAAAACCCATATTTAATTGGGCAAACATTTGATGATAACGTTACTGTTTCGGGAATTGGTAGGGGAATTGGAGTAAATGAGAAAGATTCAAATGATAGTTATAATGCAAGGGATTGGAACTTAACTAAATGTGATGATAATGATTATTTTGAATTTAAAATTAAGCCAAATTCAGGATATGAAATTGATTTTGTAAATTTTACATATAAAGCTCAAGTTTCTGGTGCAGGGCCAAAATTCTTCGCTTTTCGTTCCAGTGTAGATGGTTTTATTGCAAATATTACATCGCCTTCCATACCTAATTCGGATTCTCAAGCAAACCCAGTGCCAATCGTTCTGTCGGAAAGTTCTTTTCAAAATTGTAGTACGGAAATTGTATTCAGATTTTATGGCTGGGGCGGTTCAAGTACAAATGGTACTTTTAGTATTAATGAATTTGCATTTAATGGAGTTGTGAGTTGTGCTACTTTAGCGCCTACGATAAAAACAGTTGTTCAACCAAATTGTATTGCAAATGGGAGCATTGAGTTAAATAATTTGCCTGATAATTTCGAATGGGATTTGTACCAAAATGATATTTTAATCTTAAAAGGAGCTGCTGGAAATAGTACTATAATTTCAGAGCTTACGGAGGGGAATTATCATTATAGTGTGTTTGATGGAAGATGTAGATCGTTAGCCTCTGTTGATGTGGTAATAAATGCTGCAGTTACCAACACTTGGAGTGACGTCGGTTGGAGTCTTGGTTCTTCTCCAACTTCGTTAAATGATAAAATAGTTTTTGCGTCTGATTATCCACCTACAGTTGATCCCAATATCGATATTATAGGTTGTTCCTGTCTAGTTTCTGGAAATAAAAATGTAATTATTAAAGAAGGGCGTACGTTGAAAATAGAAAACGGAATAGAAGTTCAAGGAACAGGAACTTTAACTTTTGAAAACAACGCCAGTTTGCTGCAAATAAATGATCAAGTTGTAAACACTGGAAATATCTCATATAAAAGAAAAACTACGCCTATAGATAAATTTGATTATACCTATTGGTCATCACCAGTTAAGAATCAAACACTATTGGCTGTTTCGCCCAATACACTTCAAGATAAGTTTTATTCCTTTAATCCAGCTATCAACAACTGGAAACAAGAAAATCCATCAAATTTTATGGAACTGGGCAAAGGCTATATAATTAGGGGGCCTCAAGATTATATAACGCAAACGGAGAACTCCACTTATGAAGCTAATTTTATAGGCGTCCCTAACAATGGGACAATTGAGTCAGCAATCGGCATTACATCTAGTTTTAATTTAATCGGAAACCCTTACCCTTCGGCCTTAGATGCGGATTCATTTTTGCTGGAGAATAAAGATTTATTAGCTGGGACAATATATTTATGGACGCATAATACTGACATAGCAAAGAACAACCCAAATCCCGGTCCGGATATGTATGCTTATTCTTCGGATGACTATGCCTCTTATAACTTGACGGGAGGTGTAGGTACCAGGGCTCAAAGTTCTTCAAGTTCTGGGGCAGTTAACAATAATGTGCCTTCAGGTAAAATTGCTGCTGGGCAAGCATTTTTCGCAAAGAGTATGGAGGCTGGTAATGTTGTTTTTAGGAATGATATGAGAGTTGGAGTACCTGGAGTAAGTGGGGATAATTCCCAGTTTTTCAAGTTCAAAAAAGCTCCGAACACGGAGGCTGTAATAGAAAAAAATAGAGTTTGGTTAAATTTATCCAATAATCAGGCTGCTTTCAAACAGACATTGATTGGTTATATAACTGCCGCTACAAATGATTATGACAGGATGTTTGATGGTGAAAGCTTTGATGCTAATGATTATGTAGATTTTTATAGTATTTGCCAAGATAAGAAGCTTGTTATCCAAGGTAAAGCATTGCCATTTGATCCATCTGACACCATACAAGTAGGATATAGTGTTGATTTTTCGGGTTCACTTACAATAGATATTGATCAAGTGGAGGGCGAACTAGTAAATCATAACATTTTTATTGAAGATAAAGAACATCATATTATTCATAATTTGACTCTCAGTCCGTATAATTTTACCACAGAAAAAGGAGTTTTTAATGACCGTTTTGTGCTACGTTACACGGATAATAAATTAAACAATACTGATTTTGAAATAACGGGGGGAGACCAAGTACTAATCTCAAGTAAAAACAAACAGATATCTATTACTTCATTAGGCGGCTTAATAGATAAAATCATAATATTTGATACAACAGCTAAAAGGCTGTATAAGAAAGTAAATGTAGAAAGTCAGGAATTAAAGATTTTAAATTTGATTTCTCAGCAGCAAGTGCTGTTTGTGAAGGTCGTGCTGGCAGATGGAGCATCATTTGTTAAAAAGATAATTTATTAGAAGCACAGAAACAGACTTGCCTAAAATCCCATTCGCTATTTCAAATGGGATTTTACTATTTAAATGCAGTTAAATATCTTTATTAAAAGTGTTTACAGAATAATTAAAAGGGGTTACAGTAAAATTAAAACATATCACAGACAAAGATTATTCTTGTTAGCGGGCAATAAACGGAATCTTAGGGGCAAGCCCCCGTTTTTCTAGACAATAATGTTCAAACCTGAACTAGGTTTGGATCCTGATATTCTTTATGTATGGTAGCTCCTTCATAAAGCAAATCCATCACAGGTTTATTATAAATTGCTTCTTTTTTATTTTGATAATCTGCTACTCATTCTTGAGGTGGTTCTCCCAATAAAGCAGTAGCATAAATGAAATTATTACTGCGGACACAATCCCTTCAAAAAGCAAACTTATGCAATACGTCATTATTGACGGGTCGCCACCAAATAAAAAGGTTTTTGATAGCCGTTGTATGTATGCGTCACCTCCTTGAATATAACTATTTGCAATTAATCCGGCTATACTTAGTGACACTCCTATTATAGATGTAAGCAGAGCGGAAACAGCATTGCTAGCAAATAAAGTCTTCCCTTCTTTGTAGTTCATTCTTAGCGACCTGTTAGTGCCATAGAAGACAAACAAAACGTTAAATACGCGTAAGTAATATAAATCAGCAAGTCCTAAAATCTCCATCAACATAAAATAGAGGCCAATACCAATAAAAATAATGACTCCGTTGTATAATTCTTTTGGTAGTTTCATATGTTTGGGTTTTTAAAGTTAAAAAAATTATTTAATTGACAAACATGACGATGACTACCAAAACTACATAAAATATAAAGATATTTCACGCAAAATAGTAATATTTTCAATTTTTTAGAAGTTAGCTTAGATAAGCTAAGGCGAAATTTTTATCTTTTTCCAATTGTACTTTCAATAAGTCAACCGATTTGAATTTTTGTTCAGGGCGTATATATTGGATTATAGAAACAGCTATTTGCTGGTCATACAAGTTGGAATTGAAATTAAAGTAATGAATTTCTATGGATAAACTTTCTCCATCAACCGTTGGGTTAAAACCGATATTCATCATTCCAAAAACAGTTTTTTGATTAATGATGCTTTTTACGATGTAAACACCATTTTTTGGAATTAGTTTGTAGTCTTCTTTTATTTTTAAGTTGGCAGTAGGAAATCCAATAGTTCTTCCTAGCTGTTGTCCTTTAAAAACGGTCCCCGTTAGAAAATACTCGTATC
>JBLIKQ010000031.1:0-21718 GCA_047635475.1 Porticoccaceae bacterium | reverse complement strand
ACCAAGTACCTGTAAAGCGATTATCTCCAAAAATAGGATAGGCTTGGTAATCATTATCAGATCCATTTTCAATACTTAAATAGAAGTTTTGAGATTTTAATTTGTCCACCGTTAATAAATTCCATACACCTACAAAAGAATTATTTTTTAATTTAGTCAACTTTAAGTGATAAAGAAGCAATCCAGATTTGATAAATCCATTAATTTCTTTGCCATTAGAGGCAGTAGTACCCTCAAAAAATAAATTTTCTGCGAAAGGTATGTTTATTTGTGTAAAGTTTTTTGCTTCAAATGGATAACTAATAATGACATGCTCATTTGAAATTTTGAATACAGCACCTTCAATCCCTAAATTTTCAATTTCCACTTTTAAATTGAATGCTTTTGAATTTTCTATTTTCCCTTCCCATCCATCTGTGTATTCTTTCATATTCTGTGCATAAACAGAAAGCGAAAAAAGGATAAATAATAATAATATGCTGTTTTGAAATCTCATGTTTTATCGTTTTTGATTGAGTTGTAAAAATAGAATCCTCACACTAGCTAAAATTGTATAAAATCAACATCAGTAAATTTTTCCTAATAATTATTTATAAGTCGCAACTAATTTTTCTGCCATTTCTAAAATATCACTAGCTTCAAAATCAGGTTTTTTGGATAATGTGTATAACGATTGTCCTTCACGGGCTATAAATCCTATAGCTAAACCTGCATTTGTGGCTCCTGCTAAATCCCAACCATGTGCAGCTATCATAATTATTTCTTCGGGTTTTACGCCCAGTTTTTTAGCTGCCCACAAATAAGTTTCTGCAAGTGGTTTATACTTTTCTATGGCATTTATACTTAAAGCTTGCTCAAAATGATCCGTTAGATTTGAATTGATTAATTGTTCTTTAAGTGCATTTTCCGGAGAATTTGTCAAAGTGGCCAGTCTGAAACCATTTTCTTTTAACAGCGTTAATCCTTTCTCAACATCTGGATAGGCTTTTAAACTCTTAATCGCAGACAGTGCTTTTTTCATATCCTCGTCAGATACAGTTTTATTTAAAGAAGCGGCCGTCATTTTAAGTACAGTTTCAGCAATAGTACTAAAATCGTGGTATTGATCCGTACAATTCTCTACTAGGGAATAGTGCAGAACCATGCCAAACCAAATTCGGAATGCCTGCGGTTCTATGAACAGGGTATTGATATTAGTTTTCAAGGGTGCCATGTCTAATAATGTTTCATTTACATCAAAGACGATAACTGGTTTTCTTCTATTTGAATTCATAAGTTGAGGTTTATTTATACCATTTTTTTAGTGTTTCTAATGCTGGTTTTTCCTGTGGGGTATAGTCAATATTCTTTTTCTTGTAATAATCATCTGCATACCATTTCCAAGCAAATCCGCCAGCATACCAGTTTTGTTTTGAAAAGCTCTGGAAGAGGGCTTCATAGCCATTGGCTTGAGCCAAATCATTGATTTTAGTTTCAGTTTCGGTCCAAGGCTCCTCAGCAGCTTTATTGGAATTGCGGTAGCCAAACTCGGTAAATAGGATTTTCTTGTTGAATTTTTTCTGAACAATTTCGATTTTCAAAATGTACTTTTTCCAACTTTCATTTAATACTTTTATCGAAGGGGTCTCTTCGGTTGATAATGGAAAATACGCATCGATTCCTATGTAGTCCAGTTCATTCCAAAAGGGAATCGTTTCAAAACTATCCCAGTTTGCGGCATAAGTAAGTTTACCAGAATATATTTTCTTTATTTTTTGAATTAGTTGCATCCAGTATTCCGGTCTCTTGGCAATTGGATTTTCTAACTCCGTACCAAAACAAAAAAGCTCTATCTTTTGTTCCTCGGCTAATTTTGCAAAATCAAGGATGTATTTTTCATAATCGGATTCCCAATTTTCCCATTCTTTTTCAGTTGAAAAATCCAAGTCGCCAGTATAAAAGTTATGATTGACCCAAAGGTGTGGCTTTAGCATTACTTTCATTTTGTATTCATGTGATTTATGAATGCTTGCGCGGATTCCTTCTGACCTTTCTCCCCACCATTGTCGTTTATTGTTATAGGAGACGGAGGCCTGGTCAATATTCACAAAGGCATATGGTATTAAGGATATTGCGTTTACATTGTTTTCTAATAGCGACACAAAAGTACTGTTATTAAGCTCTTTAATAGGAGCGACTAAATTCATTCCTTTGTACTCCATTAAATACTTTGGTAGAGTAGTAGTGTTGCTATTATAATACGAAAATCCACTAACTGTGATAATAAAAAAAATAGCTAAGATTAAATATTTTGTTTTCATTATACTGTTTTTTATTCCTTAAAATTATCTAAAGCAGAATCCCAATTGTATGAATAATATTTAATCTTATAGCTTCCCAAATCAATTTCAAATACTTTACTGATTATTTTTTGAATAGCCTTTGTACCACCGAAATCTCCAATGTACCAAAACAATATTTTTGAGCTAGTAATTATTTTATTATTTTGGTCAATAATGGTCTCCGATAGAATAAACGAGTGCATAGCATCACTTAACTGTTCTTCTAGATCCTGCAAGTTATAAAAAGCAATTGGAGGACAACTTTTAGCGCCGCAATTCAAAGCAAAATGGATGCGATAATCTACCTGGTCAACGGCTAAGCTTTTAATTAATTTAGAGGCAAAAGGATTAGCTAAATATCCTAAGCTCCATTTAAGACGCGATCGCCTTAATATACCATGCTCGATTTCGTCTAAACTGAATGTAGACTGTCCTATAATTATTTCTTTTCTTTTATAAATTCCTGTTGCATTGCCGTTTGATCGGTTGACTATGATTTGATAAAAGGAATTGTATATGTTAATCCAGAAACATTTTTTTGCATCGTCAGACACTAATTCATTAGTGAGTTGTTGCATCGAATTATTCTTTAATTGAAGCTCCAGTGCTGCTGTGTCGTTTTTCATTTTCACACTAAGCAATAATTTGCTCGATAATGCTATGTTAGAGTCTTCATTTTCCATTAGGTTATAATCTGTCATTGTAGCTTTATTTTGCAGAGATTGTGAAGATTGAATTAAATAAACTCTTTTCCTGCTTAGTTTAAAAAACTAAAATACTGCTATCAGTAAAAATACACTAAAAAAGAGAAGGTTGAAGTGTTTACTGAATTGGATGTTGTTTTTCAGCAAAAGATATTTCTCAGCATATGAAAAAAGTAACATTCCAATCGTTGTGCCAGACCTCATTCCAATTGTAAAAAGACCATTTTCATTAGTATTTTTTTTTTAAGTAGATAATTATAAATTACTGAAAAGAAGCGCCACTGGATGAAGTTAATACTGTTTAAAAAGAGGCCTAGTACACAGGGGGATCTGGTATAATTTGATTTGCTGAAAGTTAGGAGGAAGATTAGACTTTCTTTAACTTCTCAATAATGTTAAGCTTTTTAGCTTTGGCCATTTTCATACTTCCATTAGCTTGATTTGGAGCAAACCATTGGCCAACTAGAGCGTCAATAAGTTTTGACTGGTGTTCGTAAGTATTACAAGTTTTGCACACGGCCTTGTGCGCCTGTAACTGCATTTTTTCTTTTAATGTCAAAGGGGTTAACATTTGTTTATCTATTAACTCTGTTGATTTTTTGCAGGTCCTCAACAGCATTCTCATTACTATGTGCATTTTGTTTTATGTTAAAGCGTTTTTAAACCCATTTCATTTCTAAACATTTTCTCAAAAGCAGTTTTGATCTATGTACTATCTGCCAATAATTAGACGTTGTGATTTCTAGTTCCTGACAAATTGCAGTTGTATCTTTATCTGATAAGTATTTGGATGTTACCGCTAATTTCCATTTAGGAGGTAAATCATTCATACATCCTTGCAGCACAAGGTTGAATTCTGGATTGTCCAATAACTCTTTTTCCTGATCCCAGATCGCTCTGACATCATTACTTTTCCAGCAACCATTTGAATTAAATAAGTCCTCGGACAATGCGAAACCGCTGTTTTCAGTCAGACTAAAAGTTTTTTTTGTAGTTTTTGCACTTTTTCGGTAATAGTCAATTAACTTATTATTGAGAATAGCAAACAGCCAGGTTTTGGGTTGACTTTTTCCTTGAAAAGTTTCAATTTTATGAAATGCCGACAAAAAAGTTTCTTGGACTAAATCTTCTGCGGTTTCTTTTGAAGAGGTTTTGTAAAATGCCCAGCAATAGAGTTCGTCGCTAAATTGATTGACCCAGTTTTCCAGTAGCATTTTTGGATTTTCGGTTGTAACGTCCATAAATCTTTAGGCTTTAATAATTTTAATTACGTCAAATGTACTATTTTTTTGTTGCGCAGAAAGTTAGTGTTCTCATAAATTAAATAAGCAATAACAAGTAGATATTCGAATGCAATTAACCAAAAATTCTCTTGAAATTCAGGTTTGGAGTAGGCAACATAACTCAAAATTACTGTAAGGCTCCAGACCAGCGGATAGTTGTGTTTTGTAAATACACAAATCAAAACTAAATTTATGACGTACCAGGGATGCACTGTTGTGGATGTAAAAAGATATACTGTTAAAACCAGTAGGAAATTTTGAAACAATTGGGGAGTCGTTTTGTTCTTTCCTATGAATGCTTTGAATACTATAAAAAAAATTATCAGCACGGGCATAATTTTACCGGTAGTGTGAATAATATTGTAACCCTTGATCCAAAAACCAAGTTCGCGAATAAGATAATATATGCTGGCATTAAACTCAAAATTAGTAAACCACAAAGCTATTGTGTCGCTGTAATTTTGAATTAGGTCAGCAGAAAGAAAAGGCAAGAAAAGAATAATATTAGTCGAAAGAACAATAGTGTAGAAAGCGATTGCCTTTTTCCATCCTAACTTTTGAAAAAACAGGGGTAATAATAATAGAGGAACTAATTTTACAGAAATAGATAATGCTAAAATTACAGCAGCAGTTTTCCATTTGTTTTCATGCAGTAAGTAAATGCTCCAAATAAAAAAGAATAGCATCACGCCTTCAAAATGAAGATTTCCGCTAAGTTCAATAATCACCAATGGATTCAGCAGATACCAGAAAACGCGATATTTTTTCATATCTAAATTCTCCAATAACTTACACCCAAAATATAGGATGCCTAGATCGGCTATAAGGGTAATTATACGTAAGCCTATAACAGCGCCAATTACTGAATTAGTACTAAAAAAGGTCGCAATAGCAAAGAACAGCTGATTGACAGGAGGGTAATTAGAGAAATGATTCGCACTCAAGCTGCCCATTCCGGTATAAAGCTCCTTGACATTAGCTAAAGTAAAATGGTTTTGAGCTATCAAATCCCTAGGTAATTGTAAATAGGGGTTTATTCCTTCTAGCAACAGGCGACCATCCCAAATAAATCGAAAGTAATCTTGGGACAAATTGGGTAAAGCTAGGCTAAAAACTAATCGGAATAGAATTGTAGCTACGACTAGAAAAGTGAAATTGTTCTTTTGGAGTCGCATCATTTGAAAAAGTAATACAAACAACAAACTGTATGAAATGATGAGCGTTACAAAGTCGCTTCGTTGCAATATGTATCCAATATATCCGTATAAACCCAAACTCGCTGCAAGGTAGCTGTATGACTTTAGGTCATTTGTGAGGGTAAAACTCATCTTGGGTCAGTAATAGACTTTACGAAAACAAATCCAAAACCAAAGAAAAGCATAGCGTGTAAAGCCACTAAGCTGAAGTCGTCCAATAAGAAAGCGCTATAGATTCCGAAAGTGAAATAGAGCATTAAGGCGCCTTCAACAAATACATTTTTAGATGTCTTTTTAGAGAGGTAATTATTCTGTTTCCATTTGTCTTTCAGGCCTTCAATATTCAATTTGGGTGTTCGTACAAATTCACTTTTTTTACCCCACAATCCCTCCAGTACTGCAACCGAATTATGGAACGAGAATCCCATAGCAATCGTATAAAAAGTAATAAACAAACCGACATATTGAATGAAGTTTTTGCTTCCGCCACCATGAATACTTTTATAGGAAACCCAATAGCTTATAAAAAAGAGAATGGAGGTGATGATAAAAAAGATTAGGATGTTAAAAAAGGCTTTAAATTGCACGTATTCATGTCTGATAAAAAGAACTGGAATACTCAAAATAGCCATAGTAAAAAGTGCTAAGAACATTGAACTATTCAATAAGTGCAAAATACCGTGGGCTTTGGTCTTGAAACCTATAGTATCCGACTGCAAAACACGAGAGGCAATCTTACTAAAGTTTTCGGCTCCTCCTTTATTCCAACGGAATTGTTGGGATCGTGCTGCACTAATAATAGCCGGAAGTTCTGCAGGAGTTTCAATATGTTCAAGGTATTTAAATTTCCAGTTTTTTAATTGTGCTCGATAGCTCAAATCTAAATCTTCTGTAAGGGTGTCACTTTCCCAATTTCCAGCATCTAGAATGCAGGTTTTTCTCCAAACTCCAGCCGTTCCATTAAAATTTATGAAATGCGCTTTGGAATTTCGCCCTACTTGCTCCAGCGTAAAATGGGCATCAAGTGCAAAAGCCTGTATTTTTGTAAGCACGGAATAATTCCTATTCAAGTGCCCCCAACGGGTTTGCACTAGACCAATTTTTGAATCTTTGAAATAGGGGATAGTTTGTAATATCCAATTTTTTTGAGGTACAAAATCAGCATCAAAAATAACTATGAATTCCCCTTTTGCATGAATAAGACCTTCTTTTAAGGCTCCAGCTTTAAAACCATGCCTGTTGCTTCGGGTCATGTGCTTGATGTCCAATCCAGTGTTTGCTAATTTCAAAATTAAATTGGCAGTATCAATAACACTATCATCAGCGCTATCATCTAAAACCTGAATTTCTAATTTTTCTCTTGGGTATTCTAACGCTGCGATGCTTGTTAGCAAACGCTCAACAACGTACTTCTCGTTATAGATAGGCAGTTGAATCGTAACCGATGGATATACGTCCCCATTCGAAAAGTCAAATTGAGCGGATCGATCTATTCGCTTTTTATTTCTTACGTAATTGATCAGTAAATTAAACTGTGCTAAACCATAGAAAAAAATCAATAGTATGGATAAGGCGTATATAAATAAAATGATATAGGAAACTTGTAACATAGTTTTATTTGAAGGTATATTTAAAAATCCAGCCGATTATTTTTATTCCGGCCATTACAGACCCCTTAACGGTTCCAGAAACTTTAGATACTCCTATTCTGTTTTTGTAACGAACGGGGATTTCGACATAGCTCATATTTTGTTTCAAAACTTTTAGCTGCATTTCTACGGTCCAGCCATAGGTTTTGTCCCGCATGCCCAAAGCTAGTAGTTTTTCATACTTAATTGCTCGAAAAGGTCCTAAATCAGTGTATTTTGCCTTGAAAAATAGTGCCATCAAAAAAGTGGCAAGCCAGTTTCCGAAAATCTGCTGTGGTGTCATCGAATTTTTTTCTCTAAGGGAATTGACTCTTGCGCCAATAACAAAGTCGATATTTTCTTCTAGTATCGGAGCGATTATTTTTATTAATTCGGCTGGATAGTCTGAATAATCACCGTCTAGAAAAACTACAATATCTGGTTTTATTTCTTGATTCGATATATATTCCATTCCTTTTAAGCAGGCATAGCCGTAACCTTTTCTGCTTTCTGATAGCACTGTGGCGCCAGCAGCTTCTGCTGCTTTTATTGTATTGTCCGTTGAATTGTTGCTTATGACAATTACTTCATTTACTATTTTTGGAATTTCATTAATGACATTTGTAATAGCTTTTTCTTCGTTATAAGCGGGAATGATTACTTGTATTTTACTCATAAGAAAGTTGTAGTATTGTCTTTTTTAAATTCGGTTAACGAATTCCATTCTTTTGTTTTTTTACCCATAATATATTTATCAGCTCGAATAATCTGATTACTTCTGTAAACCAGCGAAAAACCATTCATTTGACCATTGTCAAATTCACATTTTTTGTTGATTTCCTCATTAGAATAGTAAAAAATCCACCATTTGCATTTTTTGTTATCTATAAAATGACCTTCCTCTTTTTTATTACCGTTTTCAAAATAGTAAAACCAGTAATCCACTTTTTTATTTTGGTTTACCCAACCTTCCGATTTCAACTTTCCGTTATCGTAATAGTCTTTAAAATAAGTTTTTTGAGCAGATACTTGGAAAAATGTGAATAAAAGCAATAGGTAAAATACTTTTTTCATTCTATTTATTGTTGAGTAAATCCATCAAATTAACATCGTTTCCTAGTAGGATCTCATTCGAATTAATTCTTCCTTCTTCAGAACCATTTTCTAATTTCAAAACACCTCTTGGACATACAGCTGCACATATTCCGCAACCTACACAAGAAGAACGTACAATGTTTTCCCCTTTTTGTGCATAACTTCTTACGTCTATTCCCATTTCGCAATGAGTTGTACAATTTCCGCAAGATATACATTGTCCTCCGTTTGTCGTAATTCTGAATTTAGAAAACAAACGTTGTTGCAAACCTAAAATTGCAGCCATTGGACAACCAAAACGACACCAAACACGGTTACCTAAAAGAGGGTAGAAACCTACTCCAACAACGCCACTAAAAGCTGCTCCAATAGCAAAACCGTACCATTTTTTCAAGGCGTAGCTATCGATAAAAAGAATGTTTTGATTGCCCGAAAAGAAATTAATTGCTATTGAAATAAGGATTATCGCAACTAATGACAACATGGTAAACCTGGCATCCGCATCTAAATCGTCGCGTTTGAAATAATATAAAGCCCCAGTAAAAAGGATTAAAAAGCTCACGATCCCGCATATAAACTGGTTTCTTGTAATGACGCTCAACTCGGGATTATTGGACAAAAAGGTAAAGATTACCGCAATAGTGGTTACAAAGGAGAATACTAAAACCGAATGGATCATCCAGCGTTCAATTTTCCAAGATTTCTGGGTTGAATCAGATAAATGACGAAACGGATCTCCGGCAGTTTCTGCCAAGCCTCCACAGCCACAAACCCAAGAGCAGTACCATCTTTTCCCGTAGAAATAGGTCAGAATAGGTGAAATAATAAATATCATTGCAACACCAAAAACTAGCATAAACATTCCCAAATTCCCTCCCTGTACCATATTTGTTAAATGCCAGTCCTCAAAAAAGTAGTAGTTTAAGGGCCACATATTCTTTAAATCTTTGGCGAAATAAGGTAGATTAGGATTTAATTTAGAAAGGATTTCAGGAATTAAAAAGGCAAATCCCAATTGGAAAAACATTACAGAAATAGTGCGGACTAATTGGTATTTATTATTTCTGTATTTTAAAATGAATTTGTAACCCAAACCTAAAATTGCAAGAGTATAAAAGCTTCCGTAAACAAACCATTGACTAGCCGCATGTCCATTTATAAAATTACTGAAAGGGTCAAAGAAACCTACAATTCCAGTATTTGCCGCTCCATTTTCCCCTAAACCTAAATAGCTAGGATACCAATATAGGACAACGTAAAAGGAAGTTAGTAAAATGCCAAGCATATAAGCAAAAATACCTCGATTAGTAAGCGATTCATGGAAAAGTCCGTTATTACTAATTCCAGCGGGTTTATTCAAATAAGTACTTCTTGAATATATTATAATTCCAATTAAAATGGAGGATATGGAAGCAGTAAACCAAATTGTTTTATTTGGAAAATTGACATTAAAGAGAGCTAATGTCATAATAAAAAGTCCAATAAATCCAAGTGTTAGTCCTAGTTTCTGAATACTACTTAAGTCATTGTTCTGATGTGATGTAATGGAAATGTTTTTTGCTGATTTACTCATTTTATTCTATTTTTTGTCCAATGAATTCGGTTTTAAACTGTTGTTTAATTTCTTTGTTATAATTAGTAAATAACTCCGGATCGAAATTGGCTTCTGCCAAATGCTGGATAACATAATCGACTGTTTTTTCCTCAGTAAGCACTTTGTCAAAAAACTCATGACGCATGCGTATTCCAAAAGTATTAATACCTAAAAACTGTCGGTTTTCTTTATGGAACGAGATTCGAATTGCTTTTTTTCCGCCTTTATGTTCCCAATAAAATTGAATTTCATGTTCCATTTGTTTGGCAAAAACCCATCCGTAGGTTTGGTATTCGATGTCTAAAAATTTAGCTGAATTGAACCAATGTCCTGGTTTATATTGCGTAGGCTTTCCGGTTAGTGTTTGTGCAAGTGCTTCAGCCATCATTCTGCCAGTATACCAAACCGCTTCAATAGGTCTGCGTTGGTCAATAGCTTCTCGTTGCTCTGCACAGTCTCCAATCGCATAGATATCCTTGATATTTGTCTCCAAGTAGCGATTCACTTTTATTCCTTTTTCTAACTCAATACCAGAATTTTTTAAGAAATCGACATTCGGTGAAACACCCGCCGTTAAGCCGACAATTTCACAGGCGATTGTTTCTCCTTGATCAGTAACGACAGCTCTTGCGTGACCGTTTTCATCTGAAAGAATATCTACTAAATTGGTCTCTAATTTTAAATCGATGTGGTGCTCTAGAATATGACGGTTGATCATTTGGCTTTCGCCGAAAGGTAAAACACCACTCCAGAAACTTTTTTCTCGGACCAAAAAAGTAACAGGAATATTACGAGAACGTAGCATTTCGGCTAATTCAATACCTATTAATCCACCGCCTACAATTACTGCACGTTTAGTGGTAGGCGCCCATTTCTCTAAATTTTCTAAATCCTGTTTGCTGTACAAACCCGTTACTCCTTGAAAATCTTGTCCTGGCCAACCAAATTTATTTGGTTTAGAACCTGTTCCTATTACTAATTTATCATAGCTTATAGTTTCATTAGAGTCTAATACTATATGTTTTGATTCAGGAACTACTTCAGTGACTAAAGCTAGTTTTAAATCAATATTATTTTTTTTCCAAAAATCGTTTTCATAAGGTTGCGTATGTTCAAACTTCATATGCCCCATAAAAACGTACATTAAGGCCGTTCTCGAAAAGAAAAATTCGGTTTCGGATGAAATGATGGTAATTTTATTTTTGGATTGTTTGCGTATGTGACGTGCCAATGTTACTCCTGCAATTCCGTTACCAATGATGACAATATGTTCCATAAATTGAAATTCGTTTAAAGTTTAGTCGAATAATTATTCAAACCTGACAACTTCATATAAAATTATTTTCTTCCTCTTCAAAAGTGGTTTTGTATCGTGCTGGAATATAAATGTTTGTTAGCATTGTATTTGCTATTTTATTAGCAACTCATTTTACTTCGTTCCATGCCCTGAAAATACATTTTTAACAATTAGTAGCCCATCTACTTTTTTACAGTCTAAATACTGAATGGCATGTAAATTTTTATAGGCAGCTTTCTTTACCGATTTTAGATTAGTGTTGTTTGCTAAATGCAATATACAAAGATGTTTTCTTTTGTACAATAAGCTCTAATTTCTGTAAGTACCGTTTCGTATTTTGATCCGAGCAAATATAGTTTGTAGTTGCAGCACAATCTTGATTATATGATAATTTTTCATTATTTTTTGTAGACCTAGAAACAATTTTAATTGGTGTACCAATAAATTGGGAATGCTAGAGCTCCTACTGCACTATTTGCAAATGAATTTATCAATGCAAGAGTTTAATAATTTTCTATATTTTTTAGTGTGGGTTTAAATTAAAACTTTAAAAAAAGCAGTCACAAAAATTTGTTTTGCAACTGCTAAAATATTTATTGGTTGTATTAAGACTATTTAAAATGTCATTATGGTAATAGTACTTTATCTATAATATGTACTACTCCATTACTACATTGAATATCCGGAATAACCATATTAGCAGGAGTAGTAATTCCACTACTTTTTACTGTAAAAGTTCCATTTAGAAACTCGCTGTAAGTTAAAGTTCCTCCTCCTGCAGTTGCTGCAGTCGTACTTGTTTGTTCTGATGTAAATTGCCCTCCTGAAATAGCATGATTTAATAATACTTGTTGCAATACCGATTGCGGAGTGTTAGCTACATCTTGAGTTGTTGCAAAGCCTGCAGCTTTAAAAGCAGCATCCGTTGGTGCATAGATTGTAAAATTATTATTAGGGTCAGATAAAGTTGGAGCTAAACCTGAAGAAATAACCGCTTGAACTAAGAAAGTAAGCTCTGGAGATTTAAAAACTTTTGAATCTTTTAACAAAATAGCCGATTCAACAATGTTCACTCCAGTTGCAATCATCACCTTATCAATAGCGTGAACAGTACCGTTACTAGCTTTAACATTTGTAAGGATAATTTTAGATCCATTGATGTATAAATCATTTCCTCTACTAATAAAACGTCTATTAACACCTAAAGCTGAAGCAGATGTACTGCCATTTACAATTTGACTTGAAGGTAAATTACCATTAGAAACGTGGTACAATAATGTATTGGTTAAGAAACTATTTTGTAAACCACCTAAAGAACCAGCATTTATCAAACCTAGTCTAGCGAATGCATCATTTGTAGGCGCAAAAACAGTATATTTTCCTGCAGCATCATTTGGATTACTATTACTAAGAACTCCTACTAGACCTCCTTGAACTGCCGCTCCTTCAAGTGTACTGAAATTAGGATTAGCAACAGCTATACCTGCTATACTTGGGGTTTCGTCTTTATATTCTGAATCACAAGAAACAATAGTTCCCATTAGAATTAATGCTAAAAGAGCACTTTTTATTTTTATATTTTTCATTTTGCTTGTTTTTTTATTAAAATTTATAAACTAATCCACCGTAAAAACCTGTTGATTTACCTATGTTTCTACCTGCTATTAATGTACTAGCACCTGCAGAAACTCCGAAATCTTTATAAATTGGAGTATATAGGTTTAAACCTACCTTAGTGTAATTTACTTTCGTAGTTGGGAAATAACCTGCGAAACCTTCGCCAAAAATATCAACACCGCCTGTACTTGTCTGATTTGCAATGAATGCATCACCGTAAAATAATCTTGCAGCATATCCTATTTTTAATTCTGTTGCATAAGAATTAGGTACATGATTAGATGCATAATTAGCTGCTAATTGTGCAGAAGCAAAAGCTCCAGAGTTCATCCTGAACATGGCCATTCCTGTAGTGCTCAGTGTAGTACTTCTGTTTCCAATAGCAATAATTGATTGGAATCCTTCTTCTACTTTGTAGTTACCAAGCGGTGTTTTTAGACCCAAGGCACCAATAAGACGCAATGAAGATGAACCAAAGTCAAAATTAAACGGACTGTATTTAACAAAAACAGAAACGTCCTGAATACCTTTTCTTTCGTTCTCTAAGTTTAAATTTGTCAACACCTCTTGTGTTGCATTACCTCTTGCAGTTATGTATGGCAATACAAACACTACCTCAACTTGGTTGCTAATACCATAAGTGGCATAAATCGATTTACTTGTTACTTGTGTTTCATTAAAAACAGGAACTCCATCTACTTTCTCTGGAATAAAATAGACTTCATTGTATTTTTCTGAACTGAAAGAAAGAGAAATATTTCCTTTTCCTTTTTCTTGCATGAAACCACTAATAGGGCTTTGCGATTGAGCTGTGTTAACAAATCCAAATGTTGTTACAGCTAAAATGAATAGTAATTGCTTTTTAATCATAATGTTTAATTGTTTCGGTTTAATATTTTTTATCATTTACGCAAAACTTATAATGTTGGTTTTAAAAAAAGACTAAAAAAATATTTTTATTTTCAAGTATATGATTACTAATTACTTAAAAATAAAAGATATTTTTAGTTTTAAGTAATTAAATAAGATTTGAACTGTGTAGTATAGTTTAATGCATTTTTGCACCATTAGGTATAATTTCAAATATGATTCTAAGATAAAGTATTAGAATGGTCTCATAGTGTCAATAGAAGGTATAATACTTATCTAAAGCTTTTCTTAATTCAAGTGAACTTTAGCTATATTTCTTTCGTCGATAGACAAAACAGCAGCACAGAAACTATTTTCCTGAACCAAATAAGTAACTAGGATAGTAGGTGAAAGAAACATTCCTGATAATTCGAGACTAATTAAATCTCCAAGTTTAGGAAAGTCGAACTTTGTTGTAGAAGCTCATTTATCTAGTGGTTTTATACTTTGCTTGTGGTAAAAAATCGTCAAAAATTGTGATTTTTGGAATTCAATTCTTTTAGGATATTTTAGTTTAATTCCCGGAATTTCGTTAACGACTATAAGAATACATTCTAGATAAAAATATATATTTTAAATAATTATGTTGAACAGGAATGATTATTTATCGATAAAGTTACGATTTGGGAGTGAGTAGGGATTTTTTTTATTTTGTTTTAAAGCTTGAGTCTGTTTTAAAAGTGTCTTCAGTAGCGGTAACAAACTTAATATTCGTTAAGGTTGCATTTCCAATGTTACTGGAAAGTCCTTCGCCTTCTTTCCATTCCCAGAATATCCATTTTGTGGCTATAGCTATTCCATCGACATTTTTATATTCCAGATATTGTATGGCATGCGGGTTTTTTTCCGCTTCCTCTTTGGTTCCATTTGCAGTAACGATATAAGCAGCTTTTTCGATTAGATTAGTTGCTTTGTCAGCGTAGACCACATACCAATCATCTGGAGCGTCTCCCGTACCTGATTTAAAGCTTAGCTTTTGGCTAAGATATTTATCCTGATCGGCTTCTTTGTTATCATAGGTGTTCCACTTCGTTCCTGGGTCAGTCAATTTATAAGGGAATAGGAAGAAATATTCCCAGGTAAAGGCATCAAAGCGTACTCCTTTTTCGTTTGGTATATTTGGAGAGTAAAAAACTCTGTCTTTATCAAAAATAATTTTAGCGCCATTTTTATACTCAATAACACCTTGGCTAGAGTTGGTAAGAATAGTAAATTGAGCATCCATTTTTTCTTGACTTCCAAACTCCAATTTAAAATCATATTGGATGGCTTGCTTACTTAAAAACTTTTCTTTTTGGTGCCCTTTTTCTATTTTTTCTGTGAAGCTTTCTTTTTCTTCATTTGATTTACATCCCGTAAAGATGAGGATGGAGAACAATATAGTTGGAAAAATTTTATTCATTATCGTATTATTTTAATATTTAGTAAGTGATTTTTTCTAATTTTTGTAAAGTGATTGAATTGCTTTGACTCGCTATTTTATTCTTTTGTTATAGTAATGCAACATGCTTTCTGCTGAATGTCCTAATCTTCGTTTTAAGTGGATAACTGCAAAATGGTATTGTAAACTCCAAACGCCATTTTCCCGATACCTTCTTGCCGAAGCAATCAAATTTTCAGCAATCACGACAAACTGTTTTTTATGGTACAATCTAGAAATAATCTCGTTGTCTTCATAAATGACATAGTCTTCGTTGAAGCCTTTTATTTCATTAAATAGTGTTTTAGTTACAAATAGGGACTGGTCTCCGCCACGACAGGAAATATGATTTATTCGGGTAAACCATTGGGAGAATTTTAAAACAGGATGCTGGTAATCAAATTTCATTCTGAAACAACCCGCTTTGTTGCCGTTGTGTACCTGATCCATAATGAAACGGTCAAAATTCTTAGGCGGAAAGCTGTCGCAATGTAAAAAATAGAGTACTTCGGCTGTGGCAATTTTAGCACCCGCATTTAACTGCTTAGCTCTTCCTTTTTCAGTTGTAATTAATAAAACGTTTTTGTATTCTATTACTTTCTTTTGGGAGTTATCTGTACTTCCTCCGTCAACTATTATAAGTTCAAACGGGATTGATTGTGACGCATTTTTTTCGATATGTAACAAAAGTTTGTCGATTGCCTCAACTTCATTGTATATCGGGATAATGATCGAAATTTTATTCATTCAATGTCCAGTTGTACTCTTTATAACCAAGTTTTGCATTGCTATTGATTTTTATGCTGCTGTACTGGTTTAGGAAGCCGATAACGGTTCCTTTGTTCTTAAAATCACCAGAAAACCAATCGAATATTTTTGATATTTCTACTTTATTTGCTGTAATGGTATTTTTACTCTTTTCGTTTATGAAGCTTTTGGCAACTGTAGTTAACTGCTTCTCTAAACTTGCTTCGGTATAGGCTTCATTCAATAAATTTGGACAAGAAAAGGAAGCGCAATTGATGGCAAAATGGATTCTAGGTTCATTCATTTTACGAAGAATTTCGTGCTCTACTTCTTCTAGACTGTATTTTTTATCGCCTAAAGAGAAGAATTTTTGGCCCCAGGGGTCTTTTATTTCTTTTATACTTTTGACCGGATAATTGTCAAGTATCAATTTTACTGTAAACGCATTGTAAGTATTGATCCAGTATGCAAGAACGGCATTTCTTGACCATGATTTTGTTGGAACGTTGGATGCCAGAAGGGCTAAATACGATTGCAGCTGCTTACTGTCTTTTTGAAACCCTTTGTAATCTACGATTCCGTTTTTTGAGACATTTTTCTGCAGTAATATATTCCACTTAGAGTGATCTACAGCTTGTGTCGTTTCTGAAATAGTTGTAAGATATGCTAAGTCCGTTATGGCGGTAATGCTTGTGTTTTTTCCGCAGCAAAGAAGAGGCAATAATAACAGGCTTATAAAAAATATTTTCATGAGTATTGTTTTTTAGTTATATACGTAATACAAGTCAATAGGGTTTTTCTCCGACAAATTGTGAGAAAATTAATTTTTTAAAGGGTAGAGTTCTTGTGTTATAAAATCTTTTGGAAACTTATTTTCGCCATCAAACCCAATTTCGATATCCCTTCCGTCACTTGGTATATAATGGGTTTTGAATAAATAATCCCATATACTTAATGATATTCCAAAATTAACTCCATATTTATTGGGTAATTTTTTACTGTGATGCCAAATATGCATTTTAGGATTGTTAAAAATATATTTGAAGAAACCATAGTCCCAGCCTAAATTAGCATGGTTTAAATGACCAATAGCAATAGTGATAAAGTGAACAATAAATACGTCTTGTAGGTTTACGCCACCTATCAAAATTATAGGTACATAAAGTATCGATTTGTAAACTATAGGTTCCATCCAGTTGTATCTAAAATGTGCTGCAAATCCCATTTCTTTTACGCTGTGGTGTGTTTTATGGATATTCCATAAAAAGGGAACCATATGTAACGATCGATGAACGTTCCACTGAATAAAATCGCTTATCAGAAAAAACAACAATAAAGCGATTGGTTTTGGTAATCCAGATATGGAGAAAAGCTGAATCGAGGCTAATTGGACTCCAAAAAAGGATAGAAAATCATTGATCAGCTGTTCCGATACATTTGATAGCGCGATGACAAGGATGAGATTCAATAGGAAAAAATTAAAAAACATATAAAACAAATCGAGCCAAAAGTCCTTGCGAAAAACGGCTTGGTTTTTTCTCCAAGGAAAAGCAATTTCTAGCATCCAAACAACAAGAGATATGGCCAATAGGCCAAAAAAATAATTGTCCCAATTCAAATATAAAATTTGATTAATCAGGTAGTTAAAATAACCAGTATAAGAATTAAGTAGGATGTCAATGTATTTTTCCATTTTTTTCTTTTTAGTTGTTTTGAAGATAGCTGTAATTACTTCTAATTAAATCTTCAAATGTGTCAATGTCATTTAAGGTCGGCAATAAATGTATTTTCTGAGCTTCTAAATCTTTCAGTGTATCTGCAAAAACAGAGGAAGTACCCCAATCCTTATTTTGAAATAAAGCCCTGTGTATTTCCTTCAGACCTAACAAATAATAACCGCCATCTTCTGCTGGACCCAGCACCACTTCGTTTTTATGTAGCTCCGTAAAAGCAGTTTCTATTAATTCCGATTTTAAATCGAATAAATCACTGCCAACGATAATGCAGTTTGTATATCCCATGTCGAAGAGCAGTTCGAATGCAGTCTGCATCTTTTGCCCTAGATCGCCTTGAGACTGGATTCTTTTATGATAATCCTCCTCTTTCCAAATATCTCCATCAATAATTGCACTGTCATAAAAAACAAATTTATCACAGTCTACACTTTGGGTTTGTTCCATGGTATGCTGCAGCAGGTCTTTATATACCTGTAATGCATCAGCATCACCGATAGTTTTTGCCAAACGCGTTTTGACCTTACCCAGTTCAGGGTTTCGTGTAAAAATGAGTAAAGCATTAGTTTTCATACACCTTGATTCCTTTAGTTAGATAAACGCTCCATTTTTTGTTGAATGCATGAACATTGTCCGTTTCCTTATTTTGGTTATTAAATACTTTGCCGCCTGTGTTTTTATATTCAAAAATACCGCCATATAAATTATAAATATTTTTATAGCCCGATTTCAATAGCAGTTCAGCAATCTTTTCACTGCGAACACCGATGGAGCAGTAGACAACTATGGTCGCATCCTTATCTTTTACGGTAGAAGTGACATTTTGTATTTTAAAATGATTAAAACCAATAGGAATTGCATTTTTGATGTGGCTTACGTTAAACTCTTTTAGTTCGCGTGCATCAAGATAAATAAGTTCAGTTTTGCTTTTTAGCTCGTCAACTTTGATATAGGGAACGCTCTGTTTATTTAAGTTTTTTAGCACTTGCGGAATACTGCTTTGTGCGGAAGCCAATATAGAAGAAAAGCAAACAATTGTAAATAAATAGAAGCGCATATGATTTTTGTGTAAAGATATTTAAATAAATAGACGTAGTAAAACTTATTTACTGACAAAAGAATTAGACTTTGATAAGCAGGGAATTAAGAAAGCAAATTAGAGGTAGTTATAATCAGTATTTTGAATGTAGACTAACACATTACAAGGTACTCGAGGATATAAAAGTTTCAGAAATACTTAGATGTGAGATGACTAATCATTAATCGTTGGCAAGACCTTTTTGACTAACAGTTCTGTTCAACCCATTTTATATCTAGGCAAATTAATTTCGTGTTCTTGTGGATAGGGCGCCCTATGCGTCATACTCAAATCTTCACGAATTTGCTGATGCACTTTATATTGTCTGTCGTTTGTGTTAGAATAACGCGGATCGGGCACGAAGGGCATTTTGGCCATTTTGATGACGGTGACGGTGGGGAAATGATAATCGACTCCAACGGTTCCAAGAAGCAGGTAACATCCACCGCCCTGAAAGGGATATTTTTTAAGGCTGTCCGTGAAATGCGCGGTGTCGAAATATTCCCCTTTGTGGTCAACCCAGGTTCCAAAATACATGGTTCCTATTTTGGTTGGCACCTGTTTCCTAGAAATAAGATAAGCCAGCATTTTTACGGTTTTTTTATGGTGGCTTAACAGGTCTTTTGCCAATACCTGCCCACGGTATTTTGTCTGCAACAAGTCGAATGGGGTACAGGAAACCGGAAAACTCAGCAGCTCGATTTCGTCAAAAGCATCTTCAAAAGCGGAGCGTTCGAGTACAGGCAGCGTGTATTCTTTTATCGGTTCCTGAAGCAGCATTGCGTTTTTATTTTCGGGTTTAAAGTTTACCAGGATCAATCTGGCAATTACCAGCAATTGGTTTTTTGTTTTGCCCGTAAAGCGGAAGGCCCCAATAAAAATCAGAATCTGTATCCCTTCAATACCTATAGGAATGCGGTTGATGAAATCCTCCAATGATTTGAACTCGCCGTTTGTCTCCCGTTCTCTAACTATGAAATGTGCTGTTTTAGTTTCCAAACCTTCGAGCTGCATAAAGCCCAAATAGACGTCAATGCCGTACAATGCCGTTTCGTGTTCACTTTTATTGACACAAGGGTTGTGTATGGTCGCCCCGGACATCTTGGCTTCATGCACATAGACTTCGGTACGGTAAAAACCACCATGATTATTGATGACGGCAACCATAAACTCAATAGGGTAGTACACTTTGAGATAGAGACTTTGGTAACTTTCGACGGCATAAGAAGCGGAATGTGCTTTACAGAACGAGTAACCAGCAAAGGATTCAATCTGTCGGTATATCTCTTCGCTCAACTTCACGGAATGACCTTTTTGCGCACAGCAGGCGAAGTAATTGTCTTTCACTTTTTGTAAAGCTGCCTTCGAACGACCTTTGCCGCTCATCGCCCGACGCAAAATATCTCCATCGGCAGCGGGAAGCCCTGCGTAATGTAAAGCAATCTTAATCACGTCTTCCTGATAGACCATAACACCGTAGGTTTCGCCAAGTTGCTCCTTAAAAACATCATGGAAATACTCGAAGCGGTCGGGATGATTGTGCCGGAAGATGTATTCTTTCATCATTCCAGACTGGGCAACCCCCGGGCGGATGATCGACGAGGCCGCTACGAGGGTCTTGTAGTTGTCGCATTTGAGACGGCGCAATAGTCCTCGCATGGCCGGGCTTTCGATATAGAAACAGCCAATAGTTTTCCCGTGGCTCAGGAAGCTATTAGACTTAGCCTCATTTTTTGACAAAGAAATATCACGAATGTCGACTTTGATTCCACGATTTTTCTCTATCAGCTTCACGCTGTCATCAATATGTCCTATGCCTCGCTGGCTTAGAATATCAAACTTTTCAAAACCAATATCCTCCGCAACATGCATGTCAAATAAGACGATTGGAAAACCTTTCGGCGGCATTTCCAGCGGAGTATAATTAGTGATAGGTTCTTCCGAAATTATTATGCCGCAGGAATGCATGCTTCGTTGATTGGGGTATTTCTCGAGCAGCATACCATATTCTTGTACTAGCTTTACAATCGGGTTTTTATCGTGTAACTGTATCGGATTTTTGGCTAATAAGTCCAATTCCTCTTTTGGCAGACCAAAAACTTTACCTACTTCCCTGAATATGGAACGGTATTTAAACTCCACGTTGGTTCCGCAAAAAGCGACATGATCAGCACCGTATTTGTCAAAAATGTATTGAAGGATGGTATCGCGTTCTTTCCAGGACCAGTCAATGTCAAAATCAGGTGGGCTCTTGCGGTTCACATTCAGGAACCGCTCAAAATATAAATCCAGCTCAATAGGGCAGATGGCGGTGATGCCAAGACAATAGCTTACGATACTATTTGCGCCGCTACCGCGACCAACATGTAGAAAGCCCTGACTGATGCTGTATTGAATAATATCCCAAGTAATCAAGAAATAACCGCTAAATTCCAGCTGGTCAATGACCTTCAATTCCTTTTCTATTCTTGCTTTCGCTTGCGGATTGTCATTACCGTACTTTTTCACCAAACCTTCTTGCGCCAGATCCGTCAGAAGCTGCATATCGCTTTCCCGACTCCCGGAATAGTACTTTTTGTTTCTGGGTATTTGGAATTCAAATTCAAAATTACATCTATCAATGATTTTTTCGGTGTTTTGAATGATTTTCGGATACTCCTCAAATTGGGTTCGTAACTCCTCCAAGGGAATCATTAGCTCAGTCGTTTTACAATAATCGGCTTCAGTGAGTCTGGATAAAATCACGTTGGTGTCAATGGCGCGGAGTATTTTATGCAGATTGAATTCCCTTTTTGTTCGAAAAGTTATCGGTTGTAGGACCACCATTTTGTCAAGCCATGTCCTCCATTCCGGGAGGAACAATTTTGGAAGCTGTTCGGTAGAAATACCTACATATTCATACTCTTTCAAAACCTTTGGAAGATTTTCGAAAGGATAAATAATGCATACGTCGTTAAACACAGGAGCGACTAATGGCAAGAGGCTATTTTCGAAATTGTGTTTGGTCAGAAAGCGGTTCATTTCTGCCAGTCCGTTTGCATTTTGGGCTAAGCCAATATAACGTAGTTTATGGTTGCAACGAAACTCTATCCCAAC
>JBLIKQ010000030.1:0-22517 GCA_047635475.1 Porticoccaceae bacterium | reverse complement strand
GATACGATCAACTGATGCATTTGGGATGGAGGGTATTAATACCATTATCTATCGTCAATATCATAATAACAGGGATTGTAATATTGAGAGCAGAAATAGCAATTTACTTAGGATTTTAATCCCCCTAACCCCCGAAAGGGAATAATTAGGATCAACTATAATTTATTAAAAAAGGCCTAGCCCTGATAGCAGAGAAAATCCTATAGTTTTTTTAAAACTATTGGATTGAAAAGAATAGCAGGAATAAGTTTTAAATAAAAATTAAAAAATGTCAATAGAAACCATATCCTTATCTGGACGAAAAAAATTAGTCTCTCACAAAGAGATGTCTTTTTTAGAGAGAATGTATCTACTTGCAATTGTCAAGGGAATGATTATCACAATCAAACATTTGTTTACAAGAAAAGTTACGATTCAATATCCAGAAGTAGTCCGTGAGCGAAGCCCAGTTTACCGTGGTCAACACCAATTAAAACGCGATGAGCAAGGTAGAGAAAATTGTACTGCCTGCGGTCTGTGTGCATTGTCATGTCCTGCAGAAGCAATTACCATGACGGCAGCAGAACGCAAACCAGAAGAAAAGCATTTGTACAGAGAAGAAAAATACGCGTCGATATATGAAATTAATATGTTACGCTGTATTTTTTGCGGTTTATGTGAAGATGCATGTCCAAAAGATGCTGTTTATTTGACAACTTCTAAAGAATTAGTAGCATCAAGTTACGAAAGAGAAGATTTTATTTACGGAAAAGATAAATTGGTAATGCCTTTAGATATCGCAATGAAAAATGCACAACTTAATAATGCTAACTAATGTCAACTATACTTATCATTTTTTGTGTACTAGGAGCTGTAACTATAGCTACTGCATTTTTAACTATATTTAGCAGAAACCCAATACACAGCGCCTTATATCTTGTCATTTGTTTTTTCACAATAGCGGGCCATTATCTGCTGTTAAACTCTCAGTTTCTTGCTATTGTCCACATTATTGTCTACTCAGGAGCAATTATGATTTTATTTTTATTCACCATCATGTTGATGAACCTGAATAAAGAAAATGAAGTTCACAAACCCAGAATTACAAGACTAGGAGCGATTGTTTCTTTTTGCTTGATCACTGTCGTTTTAATTTTGGTCTTCATCAACTCAAAACCTATCGTTGGAGAATACATAAGTACTGGAGAAGATTACCAATCTATAAAAATTTTGGGGAAAGTACTTTTAAACGAGTATATGGTTCCTTTCGAATTTGCATCAATATTGCTATTAGTAGCAATGATTGGAACTGTTCTATTGTCTAAAAAAGAAAAAACAGAAAAATAACATGAACAATATTTTAAATGAAATAGGAATCGAAAACTACATTTTCCTTTCTACGATACTTTTTTGTATTGGGGTATTTGGCGTATTGTACAGGCGAAATGCAATTATTGTATTTATGTCTGTAGAAATTATGCTGAACGCAGTCAATCTTTTGTTTGTTGCTTTTTCCACCTATCATCAAGATGCACAAGGACAAATTTTTGTGTTTTTCTCCATGGCTGTGGCTGCTGCCGAAGTTGCCGTAGGATTAGCCATTCTAGTTTCGATATTTAGAAATTTAGGTTCGATTGACATCAATAATTTAAAAAACTTAAAAGGATAAACTATAATGAATACAAATTTAGCTTTACTTTTATTATTAGCTCCTTTTATAGGGTTTCTATTTAATGTTTTCTTCGGAAAAAGTATCGGGAAATCAGCTTCTGGAATTATTGGAACCCTTGCTGTTTTCACTTCTTTTTTGGCTTCAGCTTATTTCTTCGGAGCAATTACTGCTAATCCTGCGGGAATCCAGATTTCGCTTTTCGATTGGATTCAAATCAGCAATTTCAAAGTAGACTTTGGTTTTCTATTAGACCAATTATCAATTCTATGGTTACTTTTTGTGACCGGTATTGGTTCATTAATTCACATGTACTCTATCAGCTACATGAGTGACGATGAGAATATGCACAAGTATTTTGCTTATTTAAATCTGTTTATATTTTTCATGATCACTTTGGTGATTGGAAGTAACCTACTGGTATTATTCATCGGTTGGGAAGGTGTTGGACTTTGCTCTTATCTTCTTATCGGATTTTGGCATAAAAACCAAGAGTTCAATGATGCTGCTAAGAAAGCCTTTATCATGAACCGAATAGGAGATCTTGGATTGTTAATCGGGATATTCATTATTGGCTCTTTGTTTTCTACTTTAGATTATAACAGTCTGAAAACAGCTATTACTGGCGCTACCGATCTTAACATGTATTGGATTTCTATAGCTGCTTTTGCTTTGTTCATTGGGGCTTGCGGAAAATCAGCACAAATACCTTTGTACACTTGGTTACCAGATGCAATGGCAGGACCTACACCAGTTTCAGCATTAATACATGCTGCGACGATGGTAACTGCAGGTATCTTTATGATTACGAGATTGAATTATTTATTTGATTTAGCTCCAGACGTTCAAAATATAATTGCTATTATTGGTTCTGTTACTGCCTTGGTAGCAGCAACTATTGCATTGGTTCAAACTGATATCAAAAAAGTACTGGCCTACTCTACCGTTTCCCAATTGGGATTAATGTTCTTGGCATTAGGTTTAGGCGCTTACGAAGTAGCTGTATTCCACGTTATCACACACGCTTTCTTTAAAGCTTGTTTGTTTTTGGGTTCCGGTTCAGTAATTCACGCTTTACATGGCGAACAAGACATGCGCAAAATGGGCGGCTTGAAAAAAGTAATGACCATCACCTTCATCACTTTCTTACTCTCTTCACTAGCAATTTCTGGAATCCCTCCTTTTTCAGGTTTCTTCTCTAAAGATGAAATCTTGTTAGTTGCTTTTGAGCACAACAAAATACTTTGGTTCATCGCTTCATTGGCATCACTGATGACAGCATTCTATATGTTCCGCTTATTATACCTTACTTTCTTCAAAGAATTCAGAGGTAATTCAGAACAAAAAAGTCATTTACATGAAAGTCCTGCCCTAATCACTTTCCCATTAATTGTTTTGGCAATATTGGCAACCTTAGGTGGATTGATTAGTTTACCAACAAATAGTTGGTTGAATGAATACCTAGCACCTTTATTTACAAAAGCAGCTAACGAAGAACACCACTTTGGAACTTCAGAATATATATTGATGTTAGTCGCTGTGATTGGTGGGTTAATTGGAATCGGGATTGCATATTCCAAATACATCAAACAGAACCTCGTTCCTGAAGCAGATGAAAAAATCACTAGTTTTACCAAAGTGCTTTATAATAAGTACTATGTTGATGAAATTTACGATTCCATTTTCGTGAAGTCAATAAACGGATTGTCAAAATTCTTTAGAGATAATGTGGAAACCACTTTATCATCTTTAGTTTTCGGATTAGGTAAGGTAACCACCGAATTAGGTTTTCAAGGGAAAAAATTACAAAGCGGAAGTATTGGTTTTTACCTATTTGCATTTGTCTTAGGCATTTGTGCCATCATAACCTATTTATTTTTAGCTCAATAATTTTATACTATGAATGTATCTCTAATATTAATTATACTTTTAGTTGGCGCACTTGCAACTTACATCGCTGGTGACAAACTGGCTTCAAAAGTGGCTTTGTTCTTTGGACTATCAGCACTGGGATGCTCGATTATATTGTTAAACCATTTTAATCTTGGTGAAAACATTAGCTTATTATGCCAATGGATCAACCAACCCAATGTTTCATTGGCATTAAAGGCCGATGGACTGTCTATCGCCATGCTATTATTGACAACGGCATTGACTCCAATTATAATTTACACTTCATTTGGAAATGACTACAAAAATGCAAAAGCATTTTATTCTTTAATCCTGTTTATGTCTTTTGCAATGGTTGGAACTTTTCTTGCCGCAGACGGACTTTTATATTATATCTTCTGGGAATTATCTTTAATCCCTATTTACTTTATCGCTTTAATTTGGGGTAACGGTGATGCTGAAGAACGTAAAAAAGCAGTAGTGAAGTTCTTTATCTATACTTTAGCAGGTTCGTTATTCATGCTTATTGCATTCATCTACTTATATCAACAAGCAAGAAGTTTCTTGATTGAAGACTTATACAAATTAAACCTATCAGCAGCTGAACAATTATGGATATTCCTGGCTTTCTTTTTAGCTTATGCTATTAAAATTCCAATTATCCCTTTCCATACTTGGCAAGCAAATGTGTACCAAAAAGCACCCGCTGTAGGAACAATGCTTCTTTCAGGAATTATGTTGAAAATGGGGCTTTATAGCATCATTCGTTGGCAGTTACCAATTGCTCCGCTTGCAGCAAAAGAATATATGTATATCTTCATCAGCCTGGGAGTTGCCGGAGTAATTTATGGTTCTATTGTAGCTTTGAGACAAAAAGACTTAAAGAAATTATTAGCTTACTCTTCATTAGCCCACGTTGGATTAATCGCAGCAGGTACATATACGTTAACAATTGACGGATTACGTGGAGCGGTTTTACAGATGATTGCTCACGGTTTCGTAGTAGTTGGATTGTTCTTTATCTCTGAAATCGTTTTCAGAAGATATGAAACTAGAACTATAGCTGAAATGGGTGGTATTCGCACACAATCACCAAAATTCGCTTCGATGTTCTTACTGTTAGTTTTAGCATCAGTAGCATTACCTACCACTTTTAACTTCGTTGGGGAATTTACAGTATTATATAGCCTTTCTCAAATCAATGTTTGGTTTGCCTTTTTAGGAGGAACTACAATTATCTTGGGTGCTTACTATATGTTGAAAATGTACCAACAAGTAATGCTTGGAGAAACAAATACAAAAGTGTTTGCTGATGTAACGTTCAAAGAAGGATTTGCTTTGGTTCTCATCATCGCTGTATTATTCTTTTTCGGAATGTATCCAAAACCAATTACAGACTTAATCACACCAAGTCTTGAAGAGATTTTAACTCAAATTAATAGAATTAACTAGTCAAATAAAAAAAATGAATACATTAATAGCTATAATAGGATTAGGTGTTTTATGCCTTTTATTTGAGATTTTCGAATTAAGGAAAGCAATCGTCCCTGTAACAATTATTGGATTACTGGCCGTTCTTGGTCTGAACATATCTGAATTTAATTCTCCACAAGTCTATTACAATAATATGATTATTGTAAGTAAGTTTTCAACCGCCTTCTCTGGTTTATTCATCATATTAACGATTTTTCTGGTGGCCTTGAGTCAGAAAGTATATGAAAACCACCAAACAAAAATATCAGATTTCATTGCCATAAAAATATTTTTACTGGCTGGAACGGTAGCCATGGTTTCTTTTGGAAACTTAGCGATGTTCTTCTTAGGAATCGAGGTGTTGTCTATCGCCCTATATATTTTGGCGGCAAGCGACCGATTAAGTGTAAAAAGTAACGAAGCGGGGTTGAAATATTTCTTAATGGGATCTTTTGCTTCTGGGATTATATTGTTCGGTATTTGTTTAATTTACGGTGCTATGGGAACATTTGATGTTACCGAAATAAGCGAGCTTTCTCGTTCTGCAGAGTTACCCGTTTGGTTTCCAATTGGAATTATTTTATTGACAATCGGAATGTTTTTCAAAATAGCAGCTGTGCCATTCCATTTTTGGGCACCTGATGTTTACGAAGGTTCTCCCGCTTTGACAACGGCTTTGATGAGCACTTTGGCTAAAGTCGTAGCTATCGCTACTTTATTTAAATTACTAAACGTTATGAATGCAGACCTGTCTGCTTCTTTCCAAATAATCATTGTGATCATTTCTATGGCGTCCATGACGGTAGGAAATATAATGGCATTACGCCAGGTTAACGTAAAACGTATGTTGGCTTACTCTGGTATTTCCCATGCAGGATTTATGCTGATGACTTTACTTAGCGTAACCAATGCTGCAGGAAGTTTATTGTATTACACTTCGGCTTACGCCTTAGCTGGAATCGCTGCGTTCAGCGTTATTCTTTATGTTTGTAAGGATCGAGAGAATGAAGACATCACAAATTTCCACGGATTAGGAAAAACCAACCCATTATTAGCAGCGATTCTTACTGCGTCTTTATTGTCTATGGCTGGTATTCCAATTTTTGCAGGGTTTTTTGCTAAAATGGTTTTGTTCAATCAAACGATTCAAGCGGGCTATATCGCTTTAGTAATAGTAGCAGTGGTAAATTCAATTATAAGTGTGGGATACTACTTTAAATTGATCTTGGCAATGTATACTAAAGAACCTAATGAAGACCGAACAGGAACTCCTTTTGTAATTTACGCTGTTGCAGTGATTGCAATTGTTTTGAATATCGCTTTGGGTTTATTTCCATCTTTAGTTTTGGACTTACTAGCATAACATTTCAACAATAATATACAAAAACCCATCAAGAGAAATTTTGATGGGTTTTTTGATTATGGAAATGCATTCCTCTTTTCTGCCTTTCCATTTCCCAATTAAAATAAAAACCCTATCCAGTTGCAAAGAAGATTCCTTACATTTGTATATACAACTAATCACGGTTCTTATAAATAAAATCATAATGGAAAATAAATTAAAAATACAAATCTGGTCGGACATCATGTGTCCTTACTGTTACATAGGAAAAAGAAGGGTTGAAGGAGCTTTGGCACAATTTGAGCACAAAGATGCAGTTGAAATAGAATGGAAAAGTTTCCAATTGGATGCCAGCTTCGTTGCATCGGAAGACGACGATATGGTAGAACATCTAGCGACCAAATACCAAAAAGACAAACAGTGGGCCCAGGAAATGATGGATAGTATGACGGAAAATGCAAAAAATTCAGGATTGGATTTTCATTTTGAAAAAGCGGTCATGGCCAATTCATTTAATGCGCATCGTCTGCTACATCTAGCAAAGAAACACAACTTATCAGATGAGCTAGAAGAGCTATTATTTAAAGCCTACTTGACCGAAGGTAAGAACATAAATGATTTGCTCACTTTAAGCAAACTAGGATTAGAAGCAGGAATAGAATTTAAAGCAATTGAAGCTGTTTTACAGTCTGATGCTTACGCAAAGGATGTACAGGACGATATAATTGAAGCACAGTCAATAGGAGTTCAAGGCGTTCCATTTTTTGTTTTCGATAATAAATACGCAGTATCTGGGGCCCAACAGGTCGAAACATTCGTGAAAACCTTAGAAAAAGTATGGGAAGAAGGAAAATTTACCTCAAAGCCAACTATTTTGAACGCAACCGATGGCAGCAGTTGCGGCACAGATGGTTGTGACTAGCCAAAATCAGATCAAACTTGACATAATTTTAAAATATGATTATAAGTAGTACAATCATTAGATGGGGAATATTAGGCTGTGGCAATGTCACAGAAATAAAAAGTGGCCCCGCATTCCAAAAAACAGCAGGCTTCAAAATTGAAGCTGTTATGAGAAGAGATGCTGCTAAAGCTGCTGATTACGCAAAAAGACATGGGATAGATAAATATTATACTGACGCCGATGACTAAATAAATGATCCAAAAATCGATGCCATATATATTGCCACACCTCCTGATACGCATAAATACTATGGATTAAAAGTAGCGTTAGCTGGAAAAATATGCTGTATAGAAAAACCGTTGTCACCAAGTTACCAAGATAGCTTAGCGATTTCTCATTCCTTTAAAGAAAAAAACATCCCTCCGTTCGTCTCTTACTACAGACGCTCCTTGCCCCGTTTTCTTCAAGTAAAAAAGTGGATTGACTCTAAGAGTATCGGTGAAGTCAGACACATAAGATGGCACTTAAGTAAGCCTACAACTGAACAAGATCTGTCTGGTAACTATTATTGGAGAACTGATTCCAAAATCACAACAGCAGAATATTTCGATGATCTAGCTAGCCACGGATTGGACTTAATTGTATTCCTTTTAGGAAATATCAAAGAAGTTTCTGGAATGAGTCTTAACCAGCAAGGATTGTATTCTGCCAAAGATGCAGTATCCGCAACATGGCTTCATGATTCAGGAATTACAGGTTCTGGAAGTTGCAATTTTGGCTTATACATGAGAGAAGATACCGTTGAAATATACGGTAGTAAAGGTAAAATAACTTTTTCTATATTCGACAGCGAACCCTTATTGCTAACAAATGATAAAGGTGAAACTAAACTCATAATAGAGCACCCAGAAAACATTCAGTTATACCATGTGCAACAGATGCACGCAAGCTTAACCTCAGGCAGTATTCATCCATCTAATGGAAATACGGCAACACACACAAGCTGGATTATGGACAAAATTGTTGGGACTACATTATAAAAAGAAACAGCTCTAAAAATAGAGCTGTTTCCTACTATATGTTTTTAATTCCCTAATTACTTAGCACCAATCTTTTTAACAAAAACCTTATCAGCATAGCTCATAACAAAAGTATACTCTTCATTAGCTAAATTTTTAATGTCAAAATATTTAGAAATTTGTTGCTCTTCTATCAGGGAACTGATGTACACTACCTCATCAGCAGCATTGTAAATTTTAATACTCACTGGGTTTTGTCCCAAGTTATAAATACTTACACAAACCAACCAGTTGTTGTTGACTACCATCGGTTTATACATCTCTTTAACTGCATTTGAACCAAGAACTGCAGTCTGCCCTATCACAGAAATCTTATATTTAGCAATTTTTGTATCAGACTCTGCTACAAGAAAGTAAGTACCTTCAGGTAAAGCATTCAAATCATAAGTTCTACTGACACTTCCTTTAGAATTTATATTTTCTACATCAATCAATTTATCATCTAAATCTAAAATTGATAGCTCTACTTTAATTGCCTCATTGAAAACAAAAGTTACTTTATTTCCTTGTACTTTTTTTATATCTAGAGAAAAATCCTTTCCTAATGCACTTACATTCATAACAATCAATAAAGCTGCTACTACTAAACTAAATTTTAAAATCTTTTTCATAATTGAAGTTTTTAAATTTGTATTCCTATTAACTTTTACAAATTTACTCAAACCATCCCATTGAATATAATGCAGGGTTTTCACAATTGTATGCTATTTTACCTTTAACGAAATCGATAAAGGTTAAAAATTCGAACAATTTCGCAATATGGTGTAAATTTGCATAAATCTTATACAATTAGAATATGAGACCTATACTCCCTAACTTAGAAATTATAATTCCTTCTTTTGGCAGTTCGTTTTCTATCAGTAAACACGAAGAAAATACAAATATCCACGCAGGCTACTGGCATTATCACCCAGAAATTGAGTTGGTATATATTAATAGAGGATCAGGTAAGCGGCAAGTAGGCAGTCACGTATCTTATTATAACGATGGTGATCTACTACTAATCGGTAGTAATCTTCCTCACTGTGGCTTTACAGATGAAGAGACGAGAAATAAAAAAAAATAGTGATACAAATGAAGCCTAACTTTCTTGGAAATACTTTTTTTAAAATTTCTGAAATGACAAATATTAGAAATTTATTCACTCAAGCTAAACAAAGTATCTCCTTTACCGGAAAAACCAAAAAAATACTTGGCGAAAGAATAGAGGACCTTGATGAACAAACGCAACTACAGCGACTGTTAAACATGCTGACCATCTTGAACGAACTGGAATTATCTAAAGATAGTATGATTTTGAAGGCCAAAGACTTTTCTATGGAAATGCAAATGCAAGATAACGACCGTATGAATGTTGTATATAATTATGTAAAAGATCATTTTCATGAAAATATTAGCCTTGAAGAAATTTCCGGGCTTGTTTCCATAACTGTTTCATCATTTTGCAGGTATTTTAAGAAGATCTCTAATGAAACCTTTACTAAATTCGTAAATGATTATCGACTGGTGCATGCATCCAAATCATTAGCCGAAAAGCCCATCAGCATATCTGAAGTCTCCTACCAAAGTGGCTTTAACAACTTCATCCATTTCAATAAATCATTTAAGGAGTTTACAGGTAAAAGCGCATCACAATACCGTCAAGAATTGTGTTCCTATTTAAAGTAATTACAAAGATAATAACCAATACTATATTGCTTACTAAGCATATTTTGATTGATTTTTTTCATGCCTCTGAATTAGCAGAGCGTTAAAACATAAATTCCAGTCATCTATCCCCCAAATTCAAGAGCCCTTTCAAACATACGTCTGAAATAAAACATTCAGATTACATATAAAAAAGGTGAAATTAAACCAATTTAATTTCACCTTTTTTATATGTAATCTGAATGTTTTACTTCCAGAAAATAGCATAAACCACCACTAATAATACCATTATCGCAAACGAACAGATATTAAAAAGGGGACTCGTTTTGAACAACTCTTTTTTCAGTGTAATCCCTTTCGAGTCATTTTCTCCTTTATTTTGGGACAAACTTATCGCGATAATCAACAACATCGTCAAAACAGCAGTATAACCCATCTGATCCATCCAAGGCAATGTTGGGAAAACAGATTCAAACCCAGTTTCCTCAGCCCAAGACTTTGGACCTACTTTAAAAAACATTGCAATAGGTATAGAAAGTAATGCTCCCCAAATAGCTGCTTTATTGGTCGTTTTTTTCCAAAATAAACCTAATATGAATACTGCTAAAATACCCGGACTTACCACACCCGTATATTCTTGTATAAATTGAAAAGCCTGATCAATTCTTCCTAAAAGCGGTGCCATAATTACGGCAATTACTAAGGCAACGGCTCCTGAAAGACGCCCGACGTTTACCGTTGTTTTGTCATCAGCATTTTTATTAATATATTGTTTGTAGATATCCATTGTAAAAATGGTCGAAGTCGAATTTAACATAGAAGCTAACGAAGACACAATTGCAGCAGCTAATGCAGCAAAGGCTAAACCTTTTAAACCTGCAGGCAAGAAATGCAACAACCACGGATAAGCTCTATCTGCTGTCCCTAGTCCTGGTAAGTTTTCAATTGCTGAAGCACCTAATCTAGCCATTATAACTGGGTCATTTACCATTACATAAGCTGCAATACCTGGAATGACAACGATAAAAGGAATAAGCATCTTTAAAAAAGCTGCCAGCAAAATTCCTTTTTGAGCTTCGCGCAATGATTCTGCCGCCAAAGTCCTTTGAATAATATATTGATTGAATCCCCAGTAATAAATATTTGCAACCCAAAGTCCACCCACTAATACTCCTATTCCGGGAAGATTCATATATTCTGGATTTGATTCATCCAGAATCATCACAAAACGGTCTGGCGCAGCGTTATAAACCGTTTTTATTCCTTCCCACATTCCACCGCCATCAGAGACAGTATTCAACGCGAGGTAAGTAGTTACCAGACCTCCTAGCACCAAGAATATCACTTGAATGACATCAGTCCAAGCCACAGCAGAGAGTCCTCCATACAAAGAGTACGCAGCAGCGAAAAGTGCCAATCCTATAACTGCATAGATCATATCGACACCTAATATTGTCTCTATAGCCAAACCACCGAGATACAAGACAGTAGTAAGATTAACAAAAACATATAGGGCAATCCAAAAAATTGCCAAAATCGTTTTAAGGTTAGTAGAAAATCGCTTTTCTACAAATTCAGGAATTGTGTAAATCCCTTTTTCAATAAAAATGGGTAAAAAATATTTTCCTACAATAATTAGCGTAAAAGCAGCCATCCACTCATAAGAAGCAATTGCTAATCCTAATGCAAAGCCAGAACCTGACATTCCTATAAACTGTTCAGCGGAAATATTCGCAGCAATCAATGAGGAACCAATTGCCCACCATGGCAAAGATTTACTAGCCAGAAAATAATCCTCTGCATTTTTTTGATGACCGTCTTTCTCACGAGAAACCCAAAGTCCAACACCTAAAATCAATACTGCATATGCAGCAAAAACTAAATAATCTATAAATCCAAATTCTGTTGTCATACGATTGTCTTAATTAATGTTATTGAGGTATTTCAAATTAATAATTTTGTTAGCCTCGAAGCTTTTGTTCCCATTTCCATGCACTTGCTATCGCTTCTTCAAGAGTAGATTGGGTTCTCCATCCAAGAACTGTATTTGCTTTATCCGTATTAGCATAAGCCGAAACAACATCTCCCTCTCTTCTATCGACAATCTTGTAAGGTAATTTTTGACCGCTTACTTTTTCAAACGTTTGAATCACTTCCAAAACCGAACTTCCTCTACCAGTGCCCAAATTAAAAGTTTCAACCTTATCTATATTTTTTTTGTTTACCAATCTTTGCAGAGCAATAACATGTGCTTTTGCCAGATCGACAACATGTATATAATCGCGAATGCAAGTGCCGTCAATTGTTGGATAATCACCTCCATAAACAGAAAGCTCTTCTCTCAAGCCCATTCCTGTTTGGGTTATAAAAGGAACTAGATTTTGAGGAACTCCAACGGGAAGCTCACCGATTTCTAATGATGGGTGTGCACCAATAGGATTAAAATAACGCAACAAAACAGCAGTAATAGCACTTACTTTGGCTATATCGCCAATAATTTCCTCTCCAATTTGCTTAGTATTTCCATAAGGAGACATTGCTGGTTTAACCGATGCGCTTTCATTAATAGGCATTACTTCCGCTTGACCGTAAACAGTACAAGAAGAGCTAAAAATAAAATGAGACTCTTCTTTTTGTTCCAATTCCTGAAGCAAATAGACTAAACTACTGATGTTGTTTTCATAATACAATAAAGGGTTTTCCACACTTTCCCCAACTGCCTTAGAAGCCGCAAAATGAATTACACCGCTAACATCTGTATATTTCTTAAAGAAGTCTTTAACAGCCCTCTTTTCTCGCAAATCTAACTTTTTGAAAATAGGCTTTTTTCCGGTTATAGCAACTATCCCTTTTAAAACTTCTTCGGTAGAGTTAGAAAGGTTATCAATAACGACCACATCAAAACCTTCATTTTGTAATTCAACAACAGTATGCGCACCAATAAATCCTAATCCGCCCGTAACTAGTATCTTCATTCTTTAATTTTATAATGATTATCTGACTGAGATTTTAATATTTCTGCGCTTTTTTCTGGAGTAATATCCCTTTGTGATTCTCCCATCATCTCATAACCTACCATGAATTTTTTCACAGTGGCAGATCGCAATAACGGTGGATAAAAATGCATGTGAAACTGCCATTCCGGATGCTCCTCTCCGTCAGTTGGAGACTGGTGTATTCCTGAAGAATAAGGAAATGAGGTCTCAAAAAGATTGTCGTATTTTATAGTTAATTGTTTTAAAATAATTGCAAAATCAGTAACCTCAACTTTTGTGAAATCGGTAATTTTTGCCAAATGACGCTTACTGATTATCATAGTTTCATAAGGCCAAATAGCCCAAAAAGGAACTAATGCCACAAAATGATCATTCTCGATTACAATACGCTCTTTTAGCTTTAGCTCTTCTTTCAAATAATCCTGCAATAGATTACTTCCATTTTTATCTAAATAGGCTTTTAAATTGTTTTGCGTTTTCTCTACTTCAGTTGGTAAAGAGGATTGTGCCCATATTTGCCCATGAGGATGCGGATTGCTACATCCCATAACACTTCCTTTATTTTCAAAAATTTGAACATGATTGATATAGTCTACGTTCCCTAAATCCGTATACTCTTTTTGCCAAGTTTGAATAATGTTTTCAATAGCAACAACTGGTATTTCTGGCAAAGTCAAATTGTGTTTTGGTGAAAAACAAACTACTCTAGAAATTCCTCTTTCCGGTTTTGCTTTAAAAAAAGTATCTTTTATATTGTCTTCAAAAGCAATTTCTTGCTGTTTTAAAGCGGCGAAATCATTTTCAAAAACAAATGCGTTTTCATACGCTGGATTTACTTCTCCATTGGCACGCAGATTACCTGGACATAAGTAACACGTAAGATCATATTCCGGCAATGAATCTGAAGTGACTTTTTCGTTTTGACCCTGCCAAGGACGTTTCGCACGATGCGGAGAAACCAAAACCCATTCATTGATTAATGGATTATAGCGTCTGTGCGGATCTTCATTGATATCAAAATTTTTCATGCTAGTTGTTTTTATAAAGTGATGTACCGTTTCCAATTTTTACATCATAAATTTTTAATTCTATTCCAAAAGTCTCTAGATAAAGCGCCGAAAGTTGTTTTTTGATTCGGTCTTCATGTCCTTTTTTAATTAGGTTAATGGTGCATCCGCCAAAACCACCTCCCATTAATCGAGAGCCTATAACGGTTTTTTCCTTTTTTAGGGTATTGACAATCATATCGAGTTCAACACAACTCACTTCATAATCAATAGACAATCCTTCATGAGTTTCAAACATTAATTTCCCAAGGGTCTCAATATTTCCGCTATCTAATGCTTCACATGCTAGGATTACTCGGTTAATTTCTTTTACTACAAAAAGGCTCCGTTTAAAAACAGCTTCGCTCATTACATTTTGTAAACCTAAAATATGATGCTCCGTACAGTCTCTAAAACTAGTTATCTCTGGAAATTTATTTTTCACAATGGCAATCCCTTCTTCACACTGCTCTCTTCTTTCATTATAAGCAGATGTCATTAAGGAATGTTTCACATTTGAATCAAACAAAATCAAAGAATAATCATTGAAATCAGCATTATGATATTCATATTCCAATGTTTTACAATCTATTTTTATAACCTTATTTTCTAAACCCATCACACTAGAAAATTGATCCATGATTCCACATTTGATCCCTACCCAATGTTCTGCACTTTGCCCCATTAAAGCGATATCAATAGGTTTTATATTCAAATTAAAAAGTTCATTTAGTCCAAATAAAAAGCCACACTCTAAAGCTGCAGAGGATGACAACCCAGAACCAACTGGAATATTACTACTAAATACACAGTTAAAACCTTCAAGCTCACAACCTTTTATTTTCAATTGATTGATAACAGCTCTTATATAATTTGTCCACACATTGTCGGTTAAATTAACTGAATCCACAAGGTTAATTTCGAATTCATCATTAAGATCAATTGCAATTATTCTTGATTGATTCGAATTATTTTTCTCGAAAGCAAAACAAATAATTTTATCAATTGCCGCTGGTAAAACATAACCGTCATTGTAATCAATATGTTCGCCAATAATATTAATTCTTCCCGGAGAAAGCACAATTTTTTCAGGAGTTGTACCAAAGGTTTCCAGAAAAAAAGCGGTTGTTTTGTTAATTAATAAATCGTTCATTTTCTTTAAATTACTATTATTTTGAAATTATTAAAGTCTTCTATTTATTTTGTAGACAGCAAATTCAATTTTCCACTCTTTAGCCCTGCTCCATTTACTTCCAATTTTAAATCCCCAGCAGTAATTGTCGATTTTACAAGCACTACTAACTTTCCACTAAAAAGCTTCATGGTCTCTTTATGAAACATTTCAAGTGAAGTGGCATCTCCATTACAAGCTGCCCTATACGTACCCGCTCCCGAAACCTTAAATTTTAATTGGTTAGTTGCTGTAGGGCAAGGAATTCCATTTTTATCAACCACAGATACGGTTACAAAAGATATATCTTCGCCATTGGCTCTGATTGTTTTCCTATCTGGATCTAACACAATTTGATACGGTTTGCCAGCAGTATGTACTTCTTGTTCAGCAACCCCCTTACCAATGTCATCAAAAGCCACGACTTTTATCGTTCCCGGCTCATACTTAACATCCATCCACATTAAGCGGTAACGGTTTTGTGGGGTACTACTATTTTTTTTCTGTACCCCCATACTTTTGCCATTTATAAAAAGTTCCGCGCTGTTGTAATTTGTATATACAAAAACGGGAGTAATCTCTCCTTCGCGGCCTTCCCAGTTCCAATGTGGTAAAATGTGAAGGGTTGGTTCCTTTGTATTCCAACGGCTTCGGTATAAATAATAGCGATCCTTAGGCAAACCCGCTAAATCGTTAATTCCAAAATAAGAACTTCGAGACGGCCACATTTCATCATAAGGCGTTGGTTCTCCTAAATAATCAAAGCCAGTCCAAACAAACTCGCCAATCACCCAAGGTTTATCATCTTGAAGCACAAAATCTTCATCAGGTACATTTGACCAGCTACAAGCTTCCAAATCATAAGACGAAGATTGAAAATCAGGATATTGTTTCATTTTTTCTTGAACGACAGGAAATTTGTATATCCCTCTAGAGCTAACCGTTGAAGCAGTTTCGGAACCTAAAATAAATCCCTGCGGAAATTTTGCAAAGGCTTCATCATATAAATGAACCCGATAATTCAATCCGGGAACATCTAACAACGCTCCAAAACCAGATTCCATAGTCGCTTTTACTTGATCCATACCCACAGTTACAGGACGTGTTGGGTCTTCTCTATGAAATATTTCTTGCAACCATTTGGCTCGTTTTGCGCCGGCTTCTCCCCATTGATCCGGTACTTCGTTTCCAGCACTCCACATCACAATCGAGGGATGATTTCGTGTGGCTTGCACTAAATTCACAATATCTTTTTCGGCATAATCCTCAAAAAAACGATGATATCCATTCTCCACTTTTGGTTTTGCCCATTCATCAAAACTCTCTGCTAAGAATAGAAAACCCATTTCATCTGCCAACTCGAGTTGCTCAAAAGAAGGCATATTGTGCGAACTGCGTATTGCATTACAACCCATATCTTTTAATATCTTCATTTGCCTGCGCAACGCCGATTTATTAACGGCAACCCCAAGAGGACCAAGGTCATGGTGAAGACAAACCCCTTTAAACTTGGTAATCTTTCCATTAAGACTAAAACCTTTATTGGGCTCGTATTTTATTTCTCGAATTCCAAAAGGCGTTGTAATGGCATCTTTCAGTTCTTTTCCTACATACAATTGGGAAACTGCTTTATACAAATAAGGGGTCTCGGGACTCCACAATTTTGGCTTTTCTACTTTTATATTTTGATCAAATTCATTTCCGAATCGGATCGTCGACTCCTCTGAACTTAATTTATTCCCCTCTGCATCAAAAATAGTGGTCACTAAACGGCTGTTTTCGCCAGAAGTTTTAGTCTTAATATTCACTTTAGCTACTTCTTCGCTTATAAAAGGTGTCGTTATAAATTGTCCCCATTGGTCAATGCTTTCGTTATTTTTTATAATAACACTTACATTTCGATACAAACCAGCACCAGGATACCAGCGGGATGCAAATTCTTTATTGGTTAGTTTTACGGACAATGTGTTGGCTCCTTCTTGTATGAATTGGGAAACATCAAAATAGAAGTAACTATATCCATAGGCCCATTCTCCCACTTTTTTACCGTTTAAATACACTTGAGGTTCACTCATCGCGCCTTCAAAAAGCAACATTATTTTTTTTCCTTTTACATCATTAGTCAATATGAATTTGTTACGATACCAACCGATTCCTACATGAGGTAAAGCTCCCGTTCGTCCTGTTTTTTCGGTAGCTATATTTTCTCCGTTTTGAACAATGGCAACACTTTGTTTATCTACATTTTTGTCAAATGGACCGTAAATAGCCCAGTCATGCGGAACTGTTACGGTTTCCCATTTCGAATCATTAAAATATACTTTATACGCCTCTTCAAAATTGCCTTTTTGAAATTTCCAATTATCATCTAACACTTTAACGGCTCGCGTCTGAGACAAGGCCACTTGTGCAAGTGTTAAAAATAGAACAAGAATGGTTATCAATTTCTTCATTTATAAACCTATGTAGTTATTAAACATATATGAATTGCTAATACAGTATTAAATTGTATTTTTAAATATTATTCTTTAAACGCATCCAAAGCAGTTGAAGGTTTTCCATCAGACCGCCATGCACTTAAAGAATAACCACTCCAGCTTTTTTCACCCTGCGGCTCCCAATATATTACGCCAAGTCCTTTGTTATTTGGTACGGCTTTGACCGCTTTAATCGTTGCCGCAAGCATTTTGAATGTGTTTTGAGCTTTATCATATTCTCCTCCTACCTCAACTACCATAACTTCTTTATTATATCTGGAAGCCATATCTTTAAGGTTGTTTTCTAAATCAACAATTGTTTCCGCATAATCTTTCTTAATCCAGAAAGGATAATAGGACAAACCTATCACATCATACTTCACATTATTTGCGGTAGCATTGTCAAAAAACCATCTGAATTTTGCATTGTTGTTTCCTTCATCCAAATGAACAATTAATTTAATTTTACTATCAACAACTTTTGTAGCTTCGTATCCTTTATTAAGCAATTGTGCTAATTGTGACCAATTTTTCGAGCTTCCTTCCGGCCAGAGCATTCCGCCAGGAATTTCATTCCCAACTTGCACCCATTCTGGTGTAACTCCCGCTTTTTTTAACGTACTCAAGACGTCAAAAGTATGATTGTAGACATGCGTTAACAATTCTGAAAAAGTATCATTTTCCCACGCTTTTGGTTTAAATTGTTTTGCTGGATCAGCCCATGAGTCGCTGTAATGAAAATCGATCATAATACGCATTCCCATTTTTTGAGCTCTCAAAGCCATTACCACAGTTTCTTCCTTGCTACAATGCCCACTTGCCTTGTCACTTGAAGGATTAACCCAAACACGAAGTCGAATGGTATTCATTCCTCTGTCTTTCAAAAGTTTTAAACAATCCTTTTCAGTCCCATCAGTATCATAAAATTTGTAGCCTGTAGCTTCCATTTGTGGCAACCATCCTACGTCGGCTCCTTTTGCAAAAGAACTCTTTGCTGTTGATTGAATATTTTTGGAAGTACTGCAAGAAAAAAGTACTGAAACCAGTAAAGACATCAAAACGAATCGCAAATGTATTTGTGAATTTTTCATGTTTTCTTATTTTTTAAAAACCTGCCAAACAGGTAATGCTCTATTATTAAAATCATAAAACGCTTGGTTTTCAAAAGTAGAGCCATTAGCGGCCTGATTTCCTTTGAAAGAAATCCATTCTCCGCCCCAATACGCAAATCCAAGACCATACTCAGACTCTTTAACTAATGTTTTTATTGCCAATACAAAGTTTTTTTGACCATCAGGAGTAGCTGGATATTCGGAAACAAGCTGGGAATCTAAACCCACTATATTATTCGTCCAGTCATTGTATCCTAACGTAAAAGGGTATGCTGTTTCAGCGATAACAACTTTTTTATTGAATGTTTTTCCTAACGTATTGATAGCGATTTTAACAACTTCTAAATCTTTTTCATGCCAAATTGGATAATACGACAGCCCAATATAATCATAATCAACTGATTTCATTTTATTGAAAAACCAATCGTTATCAATGGCTTTGACACCAGCGTAATGAATCATAATCTTAGTATTGGGTGCTTTAGACCGGATTGTAGCACTTGCTGCAGATAATAAAGCCAAACATTGCACTTCGTTATTTATCAAATGCCCTTGTGGCCAAAGCATTCCGCTATTGATTTCATTTCCAATTTGTATAATATCAGGATTTATTTCAGTCAAAATTGTGGCTGTATAATTAGAAACTGCCACTTTTAGATCTGAAAATACCAAACTTTTCCATTCCTCTGGCGTAGTCTGCACTCCAGGGTCTGCCCATGTATCTGAATAATGAACGGTAAGCCAAACTTTCATTCCAGCTTGCTTTACTCTTTGTGCTAAAACTTTTACTTCTGCTAATCCAGAATGTCCATTTAAAGGATTTTTCCACAAACGAATTCTTATCGTATTACAGCCAGCATTTTTCAATGTCGTAAGCATATCTTGTGCTTTGGTATTGTTATAAAAAATTATGCCTGAACTTTCAATTTCTGGTAAAAAAGAAACATCGGCAGCTCTTATAAAACTATCTTCAACTACGATTGGCAGTTCTACAACTGGATCTATAGTAGGATCACTACTAGAGCATGAAAATAAGATTGCAAAAAAAGTAGCTGAGACCAGTAAGTTAAAATTTTTTTTCATTTTTTCAAAGATTGAAATTTATAAATACTTTTGTGGTGATAGATTTCCCCTTTCTTTAAAACTGAGCTAGGAAAATGCACATGGTTAGGAGCGTCAGGGAAATTTTGGGTTTCAAAACAAATTCCGCTTATAGCATTATAATCAGCGTTATCTTTCCCTTTTATAGCATTAAAACAATTGCCTCCTACGTAAATATGAACAGCAGGTTGATTTGTATAAACTGACATTCTAAGGTTATTCTTTTTGTTAAAAAGTGATGCAGCAAACTCCTCTTTTTTATCCAAAACATAGGTGTTGTCTATTTTCTCAGGACATTTTCTTGGTGAGCTAAAATCAAAAGGACAATTAGCCACATTCAGAAACCATCCAGTGGGTACATTGTCATTTCTAGTATGTAATGTTTTCACAGAATTCACAATCATCTCTTGATCAACCACATTTGATTTGTGACCATCAAGATTAAAATAACTGTGATGAGTTAGGTTGACAACTGTATCTTCTGAAGTGACAGCCACATATTCTACAATCAGTTCGTTATCTTCAGACAACGTATATTTTAATTCAACCGTTAATTCTCCGGGATAGTTCTCTTCATTGTCATGACTGATGTATGAAAAGGTGATGGAGGGGTTCTTCCCCTTACTTACTTTTTGTTCTTTCCAAACTACTTGACTAAATCCTTTATTTCCTCCATGAAGTGAATTGCCATTATTATTTATAGAAAGGTCAATCCTTTTATCGTTTAAGATAAAAGAGCCTTCGCTAATCCTGCCTGCAAATCTGCCTACTGTAGCTCCAAGGTATGGAGCGCTTTCAAGATCAAATGAACTAATATAAGATTCCAAATCATCAAACCCCAAAACAACATCAACAAATTCTCCGTCTTTCAATGGAACTTTTAAAGAAGTTAAGGTCGCTCCATAATTAATGACGCACAACTGCATCCCTTTCTTGTTAATTAATTCATGTGAATGAACTTGTTGACCATCTGGCATAAATCCAAAGCGTTTTCTTGTAGAATTACCTTCTAAATATGGTATGTGTTTTATTTTCATTATTTTTTATAAAAAATGAATGTCAAAAATAGGAATCTTTTATATTTAAAACATACCGGTACCTACCGGTTTTTTGTATATTGTCACAAATTTCAATGTCTATCATGAAAATAATTTCAATTCAAAATAATCTAGGAGTACCAAAATACAAACAAATTATCTCATCAATAGAAAAGACTATTGAAAACGGGCTGCTAAAAAAAGGCGATAAACTACCTTCTATAAACAAGGTATGTTTAGAGTTCTCCCTGTCTCGCGACACTGTTTTGCAAGCCTATGATGAACTAAAAAAAAGAGGCATAATTTATTCTATTCTTGGAAAAGGATATTATGTAAAAAGCACCGAAGTCAATATCAAGCAAAGAATTTTTTTGTTGTTTGAAGAGTTGAATATATTCAAAGAAGATCTTTATAATTCTTTTTTAGAGAGTATAGGAACCGATGTTCAGGTTGATATTTTCTTTCATCATTTCAATATTCAGGTTTTTAAAAAGCTAATAAACGAAAGCAACGGAAACTATACTAAATATATAATAATGCCTACTAATTTAATTGAGGCAGCAGCGGTTATAAAAACCCTACCAGTTAATGAAGTGTACATCCTAGACCAAACTAATGACGATTTAAAAACGTATCCTGCAATATACCAGAACCATCTTAAAGACATCTACAATGGCTTACTGAAAGGAAAATCTAAATTAAACAAATACGAAAATCTGATCTTAATATTTCCTGGGTCTAGAGAGCCATTAGGTATGAAAATAGGTTTCGAACATTTTTGTGAAGACCATAATTTCAGTTATGAAATAACCGCTGACTTTGAAAACAGAGAAATAAAAAAAGGGGACGTTTATATTATTCCAAGTGATCGTGACTTAGTTAGCGTAATTGAAAAATCAAAGTCTCAGAGCTTAAAGCTAGGTAGTGATTATGGAATTATCTCATATAATGAAACCACTTTAAAAAAGGTGGTAGAAAACGGAATCACAACAATATCGACCGATTTTCAGGCGATGGGTAAAATTCTTGCAGAAATGATTTTAAAAAATAAAAAAGAACAAATTGAGAATAAAAGCGCTTTGATTATGCGTAATTCCTTATAAAAAAAACAACATTATACCAATATAAAGGGTTAATTTATGAGCTTGAATTTTGATTATAATTTAATTTTGTCGCTATATTTTTGACTATACTTTACTTTTATCGAGATATTTTTGTAATACTTCACTTGTTTAAAGTGAAGTATTTGCGTTTTTTCGCGTTTAAAACCTAGTATTTTTGTAGCTAAGAAAACAGCTTTTTATCTTCGTTTCATGAAATTGAAAAAGACAAACAGAGCAACAGAAATGAAGCGAGAAAAAAAAATCATATACCTCACTAAGATATTAGGCTGCACTATTGGGGGAATTATTGGATGTTTTATTGGTTATCAACTCGCCCAACTTTCAAACACTGGAGCTTCTCATAATAATATTTCTACTCTAGCTTTTTTTCTATCCTTATTTGGAGCTGCCATAGGATGTGTTTCTGGATTTGCTATAGCAACATCGATTGGTCAAAACAATATCGGTCGTTGAAACAATCGAAAGCGAAA